>DASPQQ010000225.1:0-15351 GCA_035624885.1 Bryobacteraceae bacterium
CTCCGATGATGAGACGGGCGCCTTCAAAGAGGACAGGAGTACTCTGCGCGAACGCCAGAGCGGCGGAGAAAACAAGGATGGGCAAACACAGTATCCGCATGGACGCAGACCAAGTTTATCCGAGAAAGCGGCTCAGTTCATCCCCGGGCGACGCCGGAGCAAATTTGAAAAAGCAAAAACACCGCGGCTAAACTGACAAAAATGACCATCACGGGAATCCAGGCCTTCCTCCGGCCGCGACGCTGCCCGGACCCGGAGTTGAATGCTTCTTCCGTGGTGATTCACTGGGTCTCGTGGCTGCTCGTTCCGATCGCGCTCGTCATCCTGCTCGCGGAGGCGATTGCGTTTCGAGGGGAAGCGCTTCGCCCCGTGCTCTACCTGAGCACTCTGATCGCCGGCCTGAGCGTTGTGCTGGTCCTGAATTATCGGGGCTGGTTCCGTCTGAGCGGAGTCCTGCTGCCGCTCCTGATCTGGGGGATCGTGACGCAGGCCGCACGATCTTCGGGCGGCATCCATTCGCCGATGATCTGGTTCTATCCCTCCGTCGTTATCCTCGCCGGATTCGCCCGCGGTGCGCGCTGGGGACTGGCGATGGGGCTCCTCTGCTGCCTCACCACGTTGTCAATCGCCGCCGGTCTCATCCCCATCCAGCCGCTGGCGCTGCGTCCCGGCCGCATCTGGCTGCTGAACCTCATGAGCCTGTTGTCGGCCAGCGCGTTTCAGTACATTGCCTCGGAAACACTGCGCCGTTACCTGCGCCGCGCCGGCCATGAACTGGCCGAGCGCGAGCGCGCCGAACGGGCTCTGGCGGAAAGCGAAGCGACTTACCGCGCCATCGTGAACGAGATTGGCGACGGCGTGGGCAACCTGGATGAAAAGGGCAATTCCGTGGTCGCCAATCCCGCGCTCGAAGGTATCTTCGGGGTCGGGCCGGGCAAACTGCGCGGGCGCAATATCTTCGAGTTTCTGGAACGGGATGACAGCGCGCTAGTGGCCGAGCAGATGCAGCGGCGGAGGCTGGGGGAGACCGGGCGCTATCAGGTCCGGATCCGCCGCGGCGACGGCACCTTCCGCACGATCCACGTCACCGCGGCCCCGCAGGTGGATGCGAAAGGGGATTTTCTCGGCGCCGTCACCATCGTCCGGGACGTGACCGATCCGCGCCTGCTCGAAGGCCAGATTCGTCTTCTCGCCGAGGCGCTGCGCAGCGCCGGCGAGTGCATCTGGATTGCCGACCCCGCAGGGAAGCTGCTTTATGTGAACGATGCTCTCAAGCGGACTTTCGGCTATGAGGAGCGGCAGTTACTGGGCCGGTCCATCTCCGTTCTGGCCGCTGCCGGCGAAGACAGCGTTGCGGGAGGCATCTGCCCGACGCGGCTGTATGACGGCTGGCGGGGCGAGATCCTCTGCAAAACGAGCGATGGCCGCGCATTTCCGAGCGAGGTGACGACCACGCGGATTCGCGATGAACACGGCGCCGGAATCGCCTGGGTGGGAGTGGGCCGCGATACCACACTGGAGAAACAGGCCGAGGCCACTCTGCGTGAATCCGAGCGCCGCTTCCGCGAGCATCTTGAGAAGGTCCAGCTTGCCGCGGTGATGATCGACCGCAACGGGATGATCACATTCGCCAACGACTACTTCCTCAATCTGACCGGCTGGACCCGCGACGATGTGGTGGGAAGTCCGGCGCTGAAGCTCATCGCGTCGGAGGATCAGGTGCGAGCTGTTGCGGGAATGGACGCCCTCCGCGAGCGGGCGCGCCTTCCCCGCACGCTGGAAAACATGATCATGACCAGGAGCGGGGCGCGCCGGCTGATTCAATGGCATAACTCGCCGCTTTTTGATTCGAACGGCGTGCTGACCGGGCTCTCCGGGCTCGGCGTCGATATCACGGAACATCGCGCGCTGATGGAGCAGCGGCAGCAATCGGAGCGCCTCGAGAGCGTGGGACGCCTCGCGGCGGGTGTGGCGCACGACTTCAACAACCTCCTCACCGTCATCAACGGCTACAGCGAGATGTCGCTCAGCCACATGCACTCGAGCGATCCCGGCCGCAAAGTGCTGGTCGAGATCCGCAAAGCCGGCGAGCAGGCGGCGGCTCTTACGCGCCAGCTCCTGACGTTCAGCCGGCGCCAGTTGATTGAGCCGGGGCCGGTGGCGCTCAATCAGGTGATTCTTGAAAGCGAAAGGATGTTCGAGCAGCTTCTGGGCGGCCGCATCCGGCTGGTGACGCTGCTTGCGCCGGGTCTGGGCCACGTGCTGGCGGATAAAGCGCAGCTCCAGCAGGTGCTGATGAACCTGATGACCAACGCCATGCACGCCATGCCGCAGGGCGGGACCATCCGGATCGAGACCAGCATCGCGGCGCATCCGGAAGGCGACGCCGGAGACTGGATCCTTCTGGCCGTCAGCGACAACGGCGTCGGCATGGACAGCGAAACGCTCTCGCATGTTTTCGAGCCGTTCTTTACCACGAGGAAGGACGGGAAAGGCACGGGGCTCGGGCTCTCGATCGTCTACGGGATCGTGAAACAGAGCAACGGATGCCTGACGGTTGAAAGTGAACCCGGCAAGGGCACGACGTTCCGCATCTGGCTGCCGCGCGTGGAGGAGCCGAACCCGGTTTCCGGCGAATCCGCGTCTCCGGTCCATCCGGAAGGTTCGGAAACGGTGCTGGTGGTGGAGGATCGCGAGGATGTCCGGCGGCTGGTCGTGTCAATTCTCGAGAGGCGCGGCTACCGCGTCGAATCGGCGCCGAGCGGCGAGAGCGCGCTCGAGCTGGTGCGCAACCTGCGCCAGCCGATCGATCTGCTTCTGACCGACGTGGTGATGCCGGGAATGAACGGGCGGGAACTCGCGGCCCGCTTGACCGCGCGCGATTCCCGGCTGAAGGTCATTCTGATGTCGGGTTACGCGGCCGATGTGATCACGCCGGAGAATCTGGAGGAATCGGGTATCGCCTTCCTGCAGAAACCGCTGACGGCGGATGTGCTGATCTCGAGAGTGCGGCAGTCTCTCGACAGCCGTTCCGCTCAGGGGTGAGGATCGGAATGCGAATCGCTGCAGGGCTTCGCGTCTGCCGACTGCGGCACGTCGATCGCGAAAGTGCCGGTGCGCACGACCCCGCTCCAGGGAACGCCGAACTTCGCCCAGCGGTCTGAGAGCACGGCATCGAGCACGGTGGACAGTTCGCGGTGCGCCAGATCGAGGCGGATGTAAACGCGATGGCCGCGCAGATCCGGGTTGTGATGGAAGAGAACAGGACGATCGACCGGCAGGGTGAGGTCCTCGACAATCGGCTCTTTCATATCGCCGCCCGCGGGAACCACTGTGAAGACATCGTTCTTCGGCTCGGCGGGGTTGTCGGGATTCACGTCGGCCGGCAGATGCTTCATCTCTTTATAAGAGGGCTCCATGAGTTCGAACGGAAGGTGGAACACCGTCATGGGCCCGGGCTGGAAGGCCGTGTAGATGGTGCGCGAGTGTTCGAGCGGGACGATGAGGGGCCGGTTCCAGCGGTTGTGATAGGAAACCCGCACCTGGAGCTGGAGCACGAGATACGCTTCCGGCATGCGCCCCGGATCGAGGCCGCGCACGCGCGCGAAGCAGAACAGAGCGCTTGAGATCCTTGCGTCGGCCGCGGGCGCGGGGATGCGGGTCTGGGGCAGGCTGGCGGCCTGCGCCGCAAGGCAGCCGAGAGCGGCGGCGATGAGAAGACTCGGGCGAAACAAGGTCAGCCTCACAGTTCGAGCTTGCCCTGGAACTGCATCTGGCTCGTATCGAAATACTGCGACAGAGCCACGCGCCCGATCACGGCTTCGAATTCGATGATGCCGTCGCGGCTTGTGAACTCGGCCGAGGCCGGGAACTGATAGACCACGGCCAGACCATCCTCGCGCTGGAACACTTCCACCGTGACCGGCTTCACGTCCTTCTTGCCCACGCGCTTGATCACGGCCGATTCCTTCAGTGGTTTGCCCAGTCTGGAAGGGTCTTCGTTGAAGAATGACCCCGGTATGCCGTAGACGGCGAGGCTGTAGCCATCGCCGCTCAGCACCGGCGGTTCGATGAATCCGGATTTGAGTTCGGCGGCGCGAACCGGCATGGCGCTTTCCCAGCGGAGCTGGAATTTCAGGTCCTGGCGCGGCGGGCTCTTTTCGCCCGGTTTCGCGGTGAAGTACTTCCTCGGGAGTTTCCCGCGGTCCTGATTGGGATCGACGCCGTCGTAGCCGACGCCGTGCGGCTGGCCCATCCGGCCGCCATCGCGGAGCTCGAACTCCGTCTCGAGGCGGCGCAGGCTGCCGGTGGCGACTTTGGCCCAGGGCGAGTTGGTCAGAATCTGGCGCGCGTCTTCCTGGGTCCAGTTCGAGACGGGTTTCTCCTGCCAGGCGGCATCGGCCGCAAAGAGCAGAGCCGCGGAAACGGGAATTAACAGGAGAGCCTGCGGGCGCCAGGTGGAGCCGTATTGCATAAGTTCGATTCCTTCAGAGCCGCAACGGATTATGTATGATTACTTGCCCACCGGAGGTCTGGCTGAACGGATCTGCGACTCGGCGAGTTCTTTGGGATCGAGTTCGCCGCTCTTGTCCTTGTCGAGCCGCTCGAACTCCTTCTGCATGAAAGCCATGAACTCCGCTCTGGAGACCTTGCCGTTCTTGTCGGTATCCATCAAAAGCAGGAGCTGTTTTACTTCGTCTTCGCCGAGGGCCACCCGGTCCTGGGCTTTGGGCGTCGCCTTCTGCGCGATCACCGGCCCGACTGCCACGCCGCCAAAGAGAAATGTGGCGACGGCCAATACCGTCGTGAACGTTCTTTGCTTCGTCTGCAACATGTCCTCCCCTTTCCTGGCTTAACACGAACGGGGCCGAGCCGCCAGCGGGCAGCCAGCGGCCCGGCGTCCGTCTTCCGCTAGAACTTCACCATCAGGTCGATATCGAGAAGAATTTCGTTCTTCTTGAGATCGGGATACCAGACGCCGCCGTTGCCGGAGCAGGCGCCGGGCGCGAGGGTCATACCCGCCGGAGTACCGTCGTTGCAGACATACTGCGTGGGGTAACCGTTGTTCGTGCCGGTCGCGGAACCGAGGAACGCCGGCGGCGTGACACCGCCCGCGCCGCTCCAGTAGGGAACGTTGGCGTGCCGGTAATCGCCTTCGAAGCGGAACGTGATCCACTGGCGCGGCATGTAGTCGAACGTCACCGAAGTGTCCCACGCCTTGAAGGGATCGCCCGGATTGAACGTGAAGTAGGGCGAGTTGATGGCAGCCGAGGCAGCGCTCTCACCGTTGATCGGCGGAATCAGCACGAGGTAACGGCCGGGGTTGTTGATCTGGCCCCCGCCGAACGTGATCGCGTAGGTATCGTGCTTGAACCAGGTGCGTTCATAGATCATGTATCCGATGAAGCTCTGCTTCGGGTTGCCGTTCTTCGAGTTGTGGCAGCTCACGCCATCGCCCCATTCGCAGCCGAGGTCGCCCGTGAAGGTAAGAGCGTTCTTCGAGATGAACTTTGTCTGGTTCTCGTAGAACTTGAACTCGAAGCTGTTGTCGGTGTGAAGGCGGTTGCGCTGCGGCGCATAGAGATCGTCGTGGCCCAGACCGTAGTTGTTCGAAACCAGGTTGAACCACGGTTTCGGCGTCCACTTGATCTGTCCGCCGAGTCCCTTGCGGGAGTTGGCCGACGCGTAAGACTGCCAGCCGTTGATGATCCAGGGCTCCAGCTTCAGGTGATGCGTGGGGAAGATCTGGATTCGAATGCCCTGGAAGAACCACGGCGTATTGGACGACACGTAAGACGGCTGGTAAGCCCAGTTATCGTAGTTGTAGTAACTGAACAGACCGATGTACGACATGAAGATACCGGCGTCGATGTTCATGCCGTGCATCCAGTTGATGTGATAACCGCCGTAAGCTTCCGCCAGATAGCGATCGGCGTCGGCGAGATCCCACTGGCCTTTCGAGTAAGATCCGTCGTTACGGATGGTCGCTGTTGAATAGCCGCCGAACTGCGTCATGAAACGGGCGCGAACGTTATCCCAGTGGAAATCGCCGCCGAGGCCGAGCTGTTCGAGCTGGATTTCGTTGGCGCGGAACAGTTCGCTCGAACCGCCCATGGAGTTATCCACGGGGTGGTTGAAATCGTAGGTGTAGGTGAGGTCGGCGCGGATTTCCGGCGTGAAGAACTTCGAGTCGAAGGCCACGTCGTGGTTGCGCGGGTTGCCGTTCAGCCACGTCCAGTCGTAGTCCGCAAACGGAGTGACATTGTCGACCTCCGGGGTTGCCGGCGGAGCAGGAGCTGCGCCGGCCTGAGCCTGCTCCTGAGGCGCGGGATTCGCCGGGAAGGGCAGATCGGGCGTAGCCGCGGCGGGCTTGTCGAAGGCTCCGGCCGGCGGGGCTCCGAGAGAGGCGGTGCTCACGGGTTCGGCAACCGGCGGATTCGTCAGCGCCGGGTTGCGTGACATGACCGGCTGCCGTCTGATGAGCCGGTCAAAAGTATTCTGTCCCGCGGCGTTGGTGGACGCGCTGAGCGGAGCGGGCGCGGGCGACGGAGCCGGGCTGGCCTTGGCATCGACCGCCGTCATTGCCACGTCGATGCGGGTGGCTTTTCCCGCGACAATCTGCAGGCTGGCGATGGACGCATCCGGGAAACCATCGGCCTGCGAAGTCACCCGATACTCGCCGGGCGCGAGGTTCGAGACGGAGTAGATACCGTTGGCATCGGAAATGGTGGTCCACAAGCCGCTGCCATCGGCGCGGGTAATGGTGATGGTTGCGCCCGCAACGGAGACTTTGTCGGGGCCTCTGACAACGCCCGTGATGCCTCCAACGGAGACTGGCTTCGACTCGACGGCGACGGCAGGCGTCTGGGCCTGAATCGTCGACGTCGCGAACAGAACAGCAGCGGCTAAGAGGAAAGGTGTCTTCATAGAGAGCTTTCAGGTTTCGAGTTTCGGACCTGGCAGCTAAGAAATGCATAACTGAAGCCTAAGAGACGCCTTGATTTCAGTTCGAATCTTTTGATGATTGAAATAGAAAAATTATATTTGTGCCAGCGCCGAATACGGTGCAAATGGCGCACAGACAACTTCCTGTGACCGCAATTACGATCTCATTGTGATTTCCTCATGCGCGGGGCGTACACGCGTCCAGGCGGATTGCTTCGCGGCCCGACGTTGTCTTTTTCATTAGACAAGACTTATTACTTCATGATTCGCCAGTCCCTAAACTCGCCTTGAAGGCACGCGCCGGTCCGCACATGACGCCGAAGAGCAGGGTCCTCGTCATCGACAGCGACAGCAACGAGAGGCGGCTTGTTCATCACCTGCTGCTCGATTTCGGTTTCCCGGTCACTGATGTGGAAGATCCGAACGAAGCGGCGGCGATTTCTCCTCTGCTGCGGTTCGACGCCGTCCTGGTGAACCCCGGCGCGCAGGAGAAATACGGGATGGAGGTGTGCCGGCTGCTGCGGTCCTGTTTCCCGCGCGCGGCGATTCTGGTGCTCGGAGAATCGAGTGAGAAGATTCGCAGGATCGAAGCGCTCGAGGCCGGCGCCGATGATTATCTGGTGGCCCCGTTCGATGTGCGGGAACTCGTCGCGCGCATGGAGTGCATCGCGCGCCGCGCCGGCGCCGCGCCGGAAGATGCGGACGATGTGATCACGATCGGCGAGATCCAGCTCGATCCGCAGAAGCGCCAGGTCTCAAAGAAGGGCGAGCTGGTGCATCTGACTCCGGCCGAGTTCAGCCTGCTGCATGTCCTGATGCTCCACGCGGGCACGCCGGTGACCAGCTTTGCGCTGCCGGGCGGCGCGGGCAAGCCCGGGCGGCCGCCGCAGATGAAGTATCTGCGGAAGACGATTCAGCATCTGCGCGAGAAGCTCGACAACAGCGCGAATCCGCGCTATCTGCTCACTGACCGGCGCGTGGGTTATCGATTCGTGGCGCCCGATGCAATCCGCCCCGAGTGACGGTTTCAGAAAGCCGCTTTGAGCGTCATCCTGATACTGCCGGAGTTCTGCGACTTCGTCGCCACCCGCAGATATAAAGCGCCGGCGCGCAGTTTTTCCATATCGGTGCCCGAAAGCATGTCCGAACCGGAGAGCGATACGAACGGATGGTTGGAAAGCAGCGCGATCACGGGGCCGTTTTCATCCTTCGTCACGCGATGGATGGTGGCGTAGCGGATTTCGCCGGGAGGGAAACCGGCGGTGGTGATGCGGTACTTCAGCTCGCCGGTGGTGGGATCGAGGGTGAAGTTCCCCGAGATGCGCGCTGGCGATCCGGGCACCGAGACGCTCGATTGCCACGTGACCGCGGGGACGGAAGTGCGCGAGCCGAGCGCCGGCGTCAGCTCGGGAGCGCGGCGATGGTGCGTGGCCTGTTCATACGAATAGGCGAGCGAGACGAGCTTCGCATCGTCGAACGGGCGTCCGTAGAGTTCCACTCCGATGGGCAGACCGTCGGGCGTGAAGCCGGCCTGCATGCTGATGGCGGGGAATCCGGTGGCGGGGCTGAGCTGGCAGTTCGATCCGCCCTGCGGTTCGCCGGTGCGCGTGGGATGCCGCTTCAGGGTGGGGTAGACGATCGCATCGAGCTGCTGATCGTCCATCACTTTGAGCATGGCTTCCATCAGGGCGGCGCGCTTCGCCATCGCCTTGCGGTATTCATCGGAATCGCGGCCTTTCGATTCGAGATCGCGGCGCATGCCGGCTTCGAGCGAGAAGTGAATCAGGCCGTTGTCCACGATTTCCGCGAGCGAATGCACGGGCGGATTGCCGCTCGATGCGAGATAGTTGCGCAGGTCTTCCTGGAATTCGAAGCCGATGAGCGAGACGCCTTCGAGATCCGCGTTCAGCTCGGGCATCGGCACGCTGACGATGACGGCTCCGGCTTTCTTCATCTCGTCGACCGCGGCGCGGACGACGCGGCTGACGTCCGGATCGTCTCCCGAGCCGCCGAAGAGCGGTTCGAGCGTTCCGATACGCGCTCCTTTGAGCGCGCCGCTCTCGAGAGCCTGCGTGAAGTTGGGGCGCGTCTGGCCGGGCTTGAGGTGCGTTGCGGGGTCGTTGGGATCCTCGCCGATGGTGGCGTCGAGCATGGTGGCGAGATCGGTCACGCTGCGCGCGAGCGGACCTGCCACGTCCTGGGTGACGGAGAGCGGCACGATGCCGGCGATGCTCGACAGACCTTTGGTGGGGCGCAGCCCGACGAGATTGTTGTGCGAGGAAGGAATGCGGATGGATCCGCAGGTATCGGTGCCCATGCCTGCGGCGGCGAAACTGGCTGCGATGGCGGCGCCGGTGCCGCCGCTCGATCCGCCGGGGTTGCGGGTGGGGTCGTATGGGTTCAGGGTCTGGCCGCCGGCCGAACTGATGGTGGTGATTCCCGAGGCGAGTTCGTGCAGGTTCGATTTGGCGAGGATCACGGCTCCGGCTTCGCGCAGCTTCTTCACCTGGAAGGCGTCGATCGAGGGAATGAAGCCGAGCAGCGCGATGGTCCCGGCGGTGGTGGGCATGTCGGTGGTGCTGTAGTTGTCTTTCACGATCACCGGAATGCCGTGCAGAGGCCCCCGCGGACCTTTCTGCGCGCGCTCGCGATCGAGAGCCTCGGCTTCCTGGATGGCGTTCGGGTTGACGGTGAGGATGGCGTTCAGCTTCGGGCCCTGACGGTCGTAGGCTTCAATGCGCCTGAGATAGGCCTCGACAAGCGCGCGCGAGGTGACGCGGCCTTCCGTCATCGCCTTCTGCTCATCGGCGATGGAGGATTCCATCACCTCGAAGGTCTGTGCGAGACCGCAGACGGCGGAACATGCGACGAGCGCACAGGCGAACAACAGCCGGGATTCTGGCATGCCGGAAGGTTACCAGGAAAAACGGAATTGCGTCAATCGCAGGCGGGGAAGGAGGGTGCCGGGTTCACGGTTCACAGGATAATGAAATGCGGGGCAGCCTGGATGAGCGTCTCTTTGACACCCGAACAGGAACGCGTTGTGGACCGCTGGCCCGGAGTTGCGGCGTCGGCCCGCGACTGATCGATGGAAAGCTCAGCGTCGCTGGGTTCGTTCGAGCGCGCGGCCACTGTTTTCGGCTCGCGGGCTGGATCATCTCGTACCTGCCAAAGGCGCATGTCCCCCTGTCGTCAACAAGTCTATGTGTCCGCTCCGATTAGCACGTGATCTGTCCGCTTTTGGGTTCACCGGCTTTGCAGAACAGCCCTTTGCTTTCGATCGCCTCTTGCATTGCCTGCATCACGGTGCGCGTCGACTCCTCCTCCACCAGCTGCGCGTAGTAAATCTCGCTGGTGGCATCGTCCATCACCACCAGCAGGTCGTACCAGCGATCGTCCTGAAACCAGCGCTGTTTACTGCCATCGATGTGCAGCGGCATGCCGGGCAGAGGCCGCCGCCGTTTGAGGAGCCGTGTACCAGCAGATTTGCGGGGCGAATGTGGATTTGGCCACTGTCACGGGCAGCACCACTGCATACGGATAGCCCATCAGGCTGGGCAGCGAAAACAACACGAGCACCGTGCGGATCGGCCGAGTGGTTGCACTGATCCGTGCGAGCTATCGTCCGGGAAATCCCCAGTAGCTCCAGTGAGAACCTGTGTCCGGCAGTCGCGTATGGACGTGCGTCACAAAGATGCCACCTGGGACAATGGCGCTGGGGACTCTCTGGGCGTCGACGATCGTACTGGCAATCGCCGGCCGCCCCGGCAGCCTGATCGCCTCGGTAATGATGAAGTCGTCGGCTTCCGCCGCCGTGGTTCCGTCAGGCTTCGTGACGACGCGGTTCATCGTTCCGGTCCCGTTGCAATTCACGGTGTAGGTACCTGTGCTCGACACTGTTCCGAGGGTTCTTTCTCCTGTTGTTGACCCGGATGCAGGCTGGTTCAGAATACCTGTCCGATTGAGATTGCCGCTTCCGTCGAGAGTCTCCGCCCATAGCCCGAGTGCTATGTTGGCGCCGTAGTTGGCGATAACCGAATAGGAACCCTCAAGGCTTGCAAGGTTGTAGGGGCAATTATGCGCCGCGTCCGGTATCTGGGCACTTGCGATTGATCCCTGGGAGACGCCGGCAAGAATGATTGTCGTCGCAACAACCAGGCTCTTCCTGCTCAACATGTTGTTTCCTTTCGCACACCGCGCATTCCATTCCATGCCGGTGTTTCGATTTCATTCGGGGAAAGTTCTCGCACTCGGAATTCCGAAGTCTCACAATGAGTGTGTGCATCCGGGCCGCAACGGCTTCCTCATCTCACGAGGGCACGTGCGATAAGAATCGACCCTCTTGCCTTGTTGGTGCGCCCACGCTGGCTGATCGCGAAACGGCACAACAACTGGGCTACAACACGCAGAATTTCCCTTGTGTCCGATTTGCAGTGACTCTCACTTCGGCTAACTCCATTCGTTTCCGACTCCGGTTATGGCAGCCATAGTGCTTTAGCTGCAGATTGTTGCACGGGCGAAGAACTGGCCCTTGCGCAGGTCAAGGCCGCCGGCGTCAAGGCTCGAGCGATCCTGCTGCGCACCACGAAGAACGGAAAGCCGGTGAATCTGCCGGTGCACGCGGACCTTCAGGCCGCGCTCGACGCGCTGCCTCTGCCGCGGGGCGCGCGTGGACCGGACTGGCCGTACTTCTTCTGGAGTGGCAACCGCACGGCGCGCGCAGTGCATCTCGATCTCGCACGATGGCGACGGTGTTCGCAAAGTCAGGTGCAGCCGGTGCGTGCTCTCACCGTTTCCGTCACACGCTCGCAACGGAGATTCTGGAGATGGGCGGAACGCTCGAGGAAGCCGCGGATGTTCCGGGCGATTCCGTGGCGATCGTCCGGAAGCATCACGCCAAATGGTCAGCGGGGCGGCAGAGCCGCATCATTGAGCTTCTGGCACGTATATGGCACGCGAAAAAACCGCGCCCGGAAGATATTGAAAACAAAGAGGAAAGAATGGTGGACGACATGGGATTCGAACCCACGACCCCCGCATTGCGAACGCGGTGCTCTCCCAACTGAGCTAGTCGCCCACGGTCGGACTGTTTGCCTTTACTATAGCAGATTCGCCCTTCTTCCTCTTTTCCCAGTAGAGCTTCATGCGCCGCGATACTTCCTGCCTTTCGGCGCCGTTCATCGGTTTCCGGCCGCGCCGTTTCCGGGCGGTTTTGGTTTGTCCGGATCCGCCACGCTCGAGCGCTTCAATCATGGCCAGGATCCGTTCTCTTTCCCTCCGCAACTCGTAAATAATCTGGATCAAATCCATATTTTCGTTCCGTTTTTACCGGACGAAAAAGGGCCATCCGGCGACGAAGTGGTATCCATAATATCGCGAGATCAGGACCACCATCAGTACTATTGCCACCAGTACGATCACAAACCATTTGAAGAATGTTTTCCACGGGAATTTGCGATTCTCGCGCCGCAGCACCAGCAGGTAGCTGGCGAAAATGCCCACGTAAAACAGGATGATCATCGGAGTGGCGAAAAGCGCCAGATTGAAAACGTCGCCTGTCGGCGTGATAATCGCCGCGAGGGTGACAATGGCGAGAATCGCGTAACGGCTGTGCCGCACGAGGAACGAGGGGCTGACGACATGCACGAGCGTCAGCAGGAACAGCAGAACCGGGATTTCGAAGATGACGCCGACGCCGAGCATCACGTCGACGAAAAGATCGTAATATTCGTTGACATTGACGCCGGGATCGATGCCTTTGCCGATGCCGAGGCCAAGCAGGAACTCAAGACCGTAGCGGAATGCGATGAAATACGCGAAGAGTCCGCCGAGAATGAAGAGGCCGGCGCTCGAAAGCACAAACGGGACAGCGAGGCGCCTTTCTCTCTTATACAGGCCTGGCGCGATAAATGCCCACACCTGATAGAGAACCCACGGCGAAGAAAGGAATACCGCAAACAAAATGGGCACCTTCATCCAGAGAATCTGGAAGGTATCCATGGGCGAAATCAGCTTCAGGGTGGGCGGATTGACGTGGAGGTCCGTGAGCGCCTTGCCGGCGGGCCCGAAAACGATATCCCAGAGCTGGTCGCTGAAGAACAGGCAGGCGAAAAAGGCCACGCCGATGCCGCCGATCGCGAGCAGCAGGCGGCGGCGCAGTTCTTCGAGGTGCTCCATGAAACTCATGCGCGCCATGCCCGCTTCTTCCTCTTCGTCGGGATCTGGCGGATCGGGAGGTTTCGGAGGTTTGGGCGGTTTGCCCGATCCTCCGCCGGCGCCCGGCGGGGGCGGAGGGGGAGGCGCGGGCGGCAGAGGCGGGGCGGCATATTCCGGCGCGGCCTCGAACGTTTCCGTGTAGCCGGTTTCCGAGCCAGCGGCTGTCTCCGCGGCGGGTTTCCCGGCCGGTTTGTCGGCCGGGTCCTCAAAGACCTGAGAAAAATCCGGCTCACCCAAATGACGGTTGTGCCACGCGTCGCTCGGGGCGGGACTGAGATAGGACGAAGGGTCGTCCGGGGGAGCCGGAGCTCCCTTCGGATCGTCGGAAGATGCCATTATTTCGTTAGCCGTGAACCGTATTCTGCACGGACTCGTGCGTCCCTGTTTCGTGGGCAGGAGTACCGTGTTCGCCAGTTGCCGCCGGCGCGGTTTCCGGCTCGTCCGCGTGTGCCGCGGGAGCGTCCAGATAGCCGCTCGCGATGGAGCCGGCTGCCGCTTCCAGTTGCAGAGCTGGTTTGGACTCGGCGCCCTCAGTTGCGGATGCGCCGTACGTCGATGGTGTGGTTACGGTGGTGGAATTGTACGAACCGCTGTACGCCCCGTTTTCGTCGTAGTACGACGGGTTGTAGGAAGAGTGTTCGTAATCGTAGCTGCTGGCCTGATATGTGGTTGCCGTCAGTTCCTGCAGTCCTGTCTCCCGCTCCAGGTTTTTCATTTCGCGCTCGAACGTCGTCTTCAGTTCGGACTGCGCGCGGCGGAACTCCGTCATCGCCTTGCCGATTGTTCTGCCCAGTTCCGGCAACTTCTTCGGACCGAACAGAAGCAGGGCCAGGATGAAGATGAACACCAGTTCCTGTGTACCCAGCGGACCCATGTTTAGAGAGTTACAACCTCCAACTCGTATTGTAAGCCACCCGGGGCGGTCGGAGGGGCTGGGAGAGCGTCGGCTACCATTGTCTAAAAGATGATTCAGACCCTCTTCGGCACCGTACCGCAGGAGCCGACGCTTCTTGAAAAACTCAAATCCGGCGTGCAGAAGACGCGCGACGGCCTGGTTTCGCGCCTCGAAGACGTCATTTCCGGCCGCAAGGAGATTGACGCCGATCTTCTCGACGAACTCGAATACACGCTCATCAGCGCCGACATCGGCGTGAAAACGACCGAGGAAATTCTCGAACGGATTCGCGAACGCGTGGATCGCAAGCTGGTGGGCGACGCCGCCGAGTTGCGCGGGCTGATTCGCGAGTACCTTCTCGAAGTGCTGCAGGCAAGCGACCGGCCGCTCGGCTATGTCGACGAGCCGCCGGCGGTGATCATGGTGGTCGGGGTGAACGGGGCGGGGAAGACGACGACCATCGGCAAGCTCGCCATGCACCTCAAGGGTGAAGGACACTCGGTTCTGCTTTGCGCCGCCGATACCTTCCGCGCCGCGGCCATCGAGCAGCTGGAAGTCTGGGGCCAGCGGACCGATACCGACGTGATTCGCCAGAAGACGGGCGCCGATCCGAGCGCGGTTCTGTTCGACGCGCTGCAGGCGGCGAAATCGCGCGGCGTGGATTACGTGATCATCGATACCGCCGGCCGGCTGCAGACCAAAACCAATCTCATGGCGGAGCTGGAAAAGATGAACCGCACGGCGGCGCGCGTGATTCCGGGTGCGCCGCATGAAGTGCTGCTGGTGCTCGATGCCACCACCGGGCAGAACGGACTGGAACAGGCGCGCAAGTTCACGGAAACTTCCGGTGTGACGGGGATCGTGCTGACGAAACTCGATGGCACCGCGAAGGGCGGGGTGGTGGTCGCGATCGCGCGCGAGCTTGGCCTGCCCATCCGCTTCATCGGCGTGGGCGAAAAAGTGGATGACCTGCTGCCGTTCGATCCCGAAAAATTCATAGAATCGCTGTTCACCGCGTGAAACCATGAGGACCCCGGCAGATTACATGCGCGAGGCGCTGGACCTCGCAAGACAGGGCGTCGGGCTCGCATCGCCCAATCCGATGGTCGGCGCGGTCATCGTGAAGAATGGCGAGGTGGTGGGGCGCGGTTCCTATCGCTGGGATGGGCTGAAACACGCCGAAATCCTCGCGATCGAGGAAGCCGGCGAGCGCGCGCGCGGCGCCATCATGTATGTCTCGCTCGAGCCGCACGCCCATACGGGACGCACGCCGCCCTGCACCGACGCGATCATTG
>DASPQQ010000226.1:0-5059 GCA_035624885.1 Bryobacteraceae bacterium
CGCGCGTAGGCGGCGGTCCGTTTCCAACCGAAGCGCTGGATGCGATGGGCGACCACATCCGCAAGCGCGGCAATGAATTTGGCGCGGTGACGGGACGGCCGCGGCGCTGCGGCTGGTTCGATGCGCCGCTGATTCGCTATACCGCGGCCATCAACGGCTTCGACAGCATGGTGGTGACCAAGCTCGACGTTCTCGATGAGCTCGATGAGATTCCAGTCTGCGTGGCGTACAAGATCGACGGCGCGGAGACGGGCGAGATGCCGGCGACGTGCCGCGAACTGGCGAAGGTGCAGCCGGTTTACAAGGCCATGCGCGGCTGGAAGAGTTCGACGCGCGGCATTTCGGACTGGAAGCAGCTGCCGCTCGCGGCCCGCGAGTATCTGGCGTTTCTCGAGAAGGAATCGGGCGTCGAGATCGGCTGCATATCGACCGGGCCGGAACGGAACGAGACGATCCGGCGGCCGGGCTCGAAGTTTGAGAAGCTGACAGTTTGAAGGCGGTTTGTCTACTCAGCGGCGGGCTCGATTCGTCCACGTGTCTCGCCTTCGCGCGGCGCGAAGGATTTGAGTGCTATGCGCTGTCGTTCGACTACGGGCAGCGGCATCGCGTGGAACTCGAAGCAGCGCGGCGTGTGGCGGAAGCGCTGGGCGCCAGGGATCATCGCGTGGCGAAGATTGATCTCCGCGTGTTCGGGCATTCGGCGCTGACGGATGACATCGACGTGCCGAAGGGGCGCGATGAGGCCGCCATGGGCGCGGGAATTCCCGTGACCTACGTTCCGGCGCGCAACACGATTTTTCTTTCCTTCGCGCTGGCGTGGGCCGAGGTGCTGGAGGCGAACGACATCTTCATCGGCGTGAATGCGCTCGATTATTCGGGATACCCGGATTGCCGGCCGGAGTTTATTCACGCGTTCGAGAAGATGGCGAATCTGGCGACGAAGGCGGGTGTGGAAGGGCGCACGAAGATCTCGGTCCGCACGCCGCTGATTGCGCTCTCGAAGGCCGGCATTGTGCGGCTGGGCGCGGAGCTCGGCGTGCCGTTCGGGCTGACGCACAGCTGCTACGATCCCGATCCGGACGGGCGGCCTTGCGGCGCGTGCGATTCGTGTCTGCTGCGGGCGAAAGGATTTCGCGAGGCCGGCATTGAAGATCGCTGAGATTTTCTATTCCGTGCAGGGCGAGGGCACTCTCGTTGGCGTGCCCTCGGTGTTCGTGCGCACGAGCGGTTGCAATCTGCGCTGCTCGTGGTGCGATACGCCGTACACGTCGTGGTCACCCGAAGGCACGGAGCTTTCGATTGACGCGATTCTCGAAGAGGCCGGGCGGTTCAGCGCCGCGAAGCATGTCGTGCTGACCGGCGGGGAGCCGATGATTGCGCCGGGGATCGTGGAGCTTTCGCGGCGCTTCCGCGAGCGCGGGATGCACATCACGGTTGAGACGGCGGGGACAGTGTTTGCGCCGGTTGCGTGCGATCTGATGAGCATCAGTCCGAAGCTTTCGAATTCGACTCCGGAGGGGCCGTTCCGGGCGCAGCATGAGCGGCTGCGATTGCAGCCTGCCGTGCTGCGGCAGTTGATGGCGCACTGCGAATATCAGCTCAAGTTTGTGGTGATGCGCGAGGAGGATATTGCGGAATTGCAGGCTCTGGTGGAGGATCTGGGCGCTCCGGCGGAGAAAGTGATTCTGATGCCGGAAGGGACTTCGGCCGAAGCGGTGAATGCGCGCGGTATCTGGCTTGCGGAGGTATGCAAGGAGTTCGGGTACCGGTTCAGTCCGCGGCTGCATGTGGAGCTTTGGGGAAACAAGCGCGGAGTTTAATCAGATCGCGATCAATGGCCAGGGAAAATTCCGCCGCGCTGGGGATGGACAAACCGGTCCAGTTCGAATGCAGCGGACTCGAAGAGTTGAGCCCCGAATCGGTGTCTGGTTACCGGCGGGACAATGTTCACTGCCGCGGCGTGCTGATGCACATTCCGGAATGGCGCGAGGCGCTGAGAAACGTCTGCCGTCTGGCCCATCCGGGCGGCTATATCGTGGTATTCGAGAATAACTCCCGCTCGCTTGAGACACAGCTCGTCAGGCTTTCGCGCCGCGTCCTGAAAACCCGTTCGCAGATGGTGGCCACCGACGGTGGCCTCGAATTCAGGTCTGAGTCGGACGGCAGGAAATTCGTTTTCCGCATGGCCAGCCTCGCGGCAATCGAGGCGGTGATGCGCGACGAAAATGTCACCCCGATGTTTCGCCGCGCCATCTATTTCCTCGATATCAATCGTTTTCCCGCCGGGCTGCGCCCGCTGATCATTGGCCTCAACCGGCTGTGGTTTCGCGGCAACCTGCCGCTGGCGTCGGGAGTGCTCGTCGCCGGCAGGAAGGGTTGAAGACGGCTCTGCGCGCCCGTCTGCTCAGCCAAGAAGGTCCTCGAGAGCGCCGCCGATTTCGGGAAAGCGAAAGCGGAAGCCGGCTTTGAGGGCAGCCTCGGGCACGACCCGGGCGCTGTCGAGCATGTGCTGCGCCAGTTCTCCGAACAGGAGCTTCAGGGCAAACGGCGGGACGGGGAAGATTGCGGGGCGGTGGATGGCTTTGGCCAGCGCGCGGGTGAAATCGGCGTTGGTGACGGGATTGGGCGCGGTGGCGTTCCAGACTCCGGAGATTCCGGTGGTGGCGGCGTGGAGGAAAAGTCCGGCCACGTCATCCGCGTGAATCCACGGCATCCATTGTTTGCCGGAGCCGAGAGGGCCGCCGAGACCGAGCCGGAAAACCGGCAGCATCTGGCCGAGTGCTCCGCCGTCCTTGCCGAGGACGAAACCGATGCGGAGTTTCACCACGCGGAGCCCGAATTGCGCGGCGCGTTCCGCTTCAGCTTCCCAGGCCCGGCAGACTTCGGCAAGGAAGCCGGCGCCCGGTCCGGAGGATTCGTTCAGGATTTCGTCGCCGCGGTCTCCGTAGATACCGATGGCTGATGCTGCGACGAGCAGCCTGGGCCTGTTCGATACTTTGGCGATGGCATCGACGAGCCGGCGAGTGCCGAACACGCGGCTGTCGCGGATGCGCTGTTTGACCGCGCCGTTCCATCGCTGCGCAACCGGCTCGCCGGCGAGATGAAGGACGGCGTCCATGCCCTCGAGGCTTTCGAGAGACGGTTCGCCGGTGAGTGGATCCCAATGGAACGTCGCGAGCGATTTGCGGCTCCAGCTATCGACGGAGTGACCGGCAGCGCGGAACCGGTCGACGATGCGGCGGCCGATGAAACCGGTGCCGCCCGAGATGACGCATTTCATGCTGTACTCCATTGTGACGTGGGGGTGTGAGACACTTTTGGCGTCATGACCGGATTCGGGTGGCGCGCCGCCATTCTGTCTGCACTCCTTGTTGCCGCGCTCCCGGGACAGGCTCCGGCGCCGCCCCCTTCCATTGCCGCGCCGCGCGCGCCCGACGATGTGACCGCCGCGAAGGAGAACCTGGCCTGGGACATCGAGTGGCGTCTGATTCCGGCCGGCGTGGCGAAGCTCACCTGGACGCCCATGCCGGGTTCCGCCGTTGCGGCGAGCGAAGCGCGGCTGCATCTGGAATCGACCGGCATCGTCTCGCGGCTGTTCCGCGTGAACGACGACTATACGGCGATGCTGGGCCAGAACCTGTGCGGCGGCGGCACTTTTATGGTGGCGCGCGAGGGCAGCCGGCACAAGGAGACGCGCGTCGTTTACGACCAGGAGAATCACAGGGCGGAATACACCGAAACGGACCTTGTGAAGAACGCCGTGGTGCACCAGACCGTGGATACGCCGCCCTGCGTGCATGACGTGCTGGGCGGGCTCATCGTGCTGCGCACGCTGCATCTTGAACCCGGCAGAACGGCGATGATTCCGGTAAGCGACGGAAAGAAAGCCGCGATGGTGCGGGTGGAAGCGCAGCGGCGCGAAGAGGTGACAACGCCGCTCGGCGTGCAGCAGACGATCCGCTACGAAGTGTTCGTGTTCGACAACGTGATTTACAAGCGCTCCGCGCATCTGCATATCTGGCTGACCGACGACGCGGTGCGTCTGCCGGTGCAGCTGCAGGTGAGGCTGCAGTTCGCGATCGGAACCATCACGCTCAAGCTGGCAAAAGAAGAGAGGTTGCCGTTATGAAGTACCTGGTCATGCTCACGGTTGCGGCGACGCTTGCGGCGCAGACGCCGCAGGCGGTGCTCAGTCAAAAAGACGCCGAGCAGCTTGCGACCCGGATGGTGCAGCTGATCGAATCGACGGCCTTCGCGGTGCCGGGGCTCACGCGGGCCAGTGAACCGGTGAAGCAGAACGCCGAGATGACGTTCACGGCGATGCAGAGAACGCCGATGAACGCGGCGCTCACGTACCAGTTCATCAACCATGTGAAGGCGTATCTGGCGCTCTCGGACTCGATTCCACGGCCTTATCCTTTCCCGCAGACGGCGGATCAGCAGTATGCGGAACTGCGCGAGGATCTGCAACGGATGCAGCAGCATTTCGAGGGATTGCTCGAGGCGCAGAATCACGTGGACCGCAACCGCGCGGCGGATCCGAATCAGATTGCGCGCTATGCGACCGAGAATGCGAAGCTGCCGCCGCCGGGGAAGAATCCACGTGTGGTTTTCACAGGCGATTCGATTACCGATTACTGGCGGCTGAACGAATATTTTCCCGGGCAGGATTTCGTCAATCGCGGGATCGCCGGCCAGACGACCACGCAGGTTCTGGCGCGGTTCGAGCAGGACGTGATCGGGCTGCATCCGAAAGCCGTGGTGGTGCTCGCCGGGACGAACGATCTGGGGCGCAGCGTGCCGCTCAGCCAGATTGAAGACAATCTCGCGCTGATGGGCGATGCGGCAAAGGCACACGGCATTAAAGCCGCGTTCGCGTCGATTCTGCCCACGAGCGATTACCACAAGGACGTGGACCCGCGGAACGAGCAGGTGGCGTCGCATCCCATCGCTTCGATCAGGGCGCTGAACGCCTGGCTGGCCGATCACTGCCGGGCGGAGGGATTTGTCTATATCGACTACTATTCCGCGCTGGTGGATGCGAGCGGCCAGATGCAGG
>DASPQQ010000227.1:0-9063 GCA_035624885.1 Bryobacteraceae bacterium
CTCGCTTATCTCAACTTGATCGGCTCTTACCTGGCAGCCGCCGCTCAAATGAACCAGGCCGTCGGCCGGGAGGTCCTCTGACACTCATGAATCGAAAGATTGTTTTTACCCAATCGGCTAACTGTTCGTCTGCGGCACTTACCCTTTCGCCGCTGATTGCTCTCTGTCTCTCTCTGACTCTTCTGGCCAGCGGCTGCGCAAAGGTTCGCGCCCAGAGTGGAGCCGCGCCGGGCAACGGCGCACCGCCGCCGGCTCAGGTCGAGCCCGAATTCGATGTCAATCATTTCCACGTCGACCATCCCGAACACTTCCCCATCACCACGGCCGGGGAGTATACGACCGCGCCTCAACTCAATGTCACCGGCGTCGTCAATCCCGACGTCTCCCGCCAGGTTCAGGTGCCTTCGCTCGTTTCGGGCAGGATTTCCGAGATCGATGCCCGGCTCGGCGACGAAGTCAAAAAGGGCCAGCTCCTGTTCAAGGTCAACAGCACTGACGTCTCCGGCGCATACTCCGACTACCGCCAGGCCGTCAAGAACGAGCTCCTGACCAAACTCCAGCTCGACCGCGCCAAAACTCTCTACGATGCCGGAGCCTATCCGAGGAGCCAGCTCGAAATCGCGCAGAACGCTGAAGACGACAACCTCGTCATTCTGGACACGGCCATCGAGCACCTGAAGCTGCTCGGCCTCGATCCGGAAAAGCCGAGCGCCATCGTCGATGTCTACGCGCCGGTCCCGGGCATCATCTCCGATCAGGAAATCACCATCGCCACCGGCGTGCAGGCACTCACCGCGCCGGCTCCCTTCACCATTTCCGACATGTCGCGCGTCTGGATCGTCTGCGATGTCTACGAAAACGACCTCCCGCAGGTCCACCTGAACGAACTTGCCGACATTCACCTGAACGCGTATCCCGAACGCCTCATGAAGGGCCGCGTGAGCAACATCCTGCCCATCATGGACCCCAACATCCGTACCGCCAAGGTTCGCATCGAAGTCGATAACCCCGAGAACCTTCTGCGCCTCGGCATGTTCGCCACCGCGACCTTCCACGCCCTCAAGGCGGAAAAGCACGCCACCGTTCCGGCCACCGCCATCGTGCATATCCACGATCGCGAATGGGTTTACTCGCCCGCCGAATCCGGCTATTTCCGCCGTTATGAAGTCTCAAGCGGGGTCTCTCTGCCCAACGGCATGCAGGAAATCGTATCCGGCATCGGTCCCGGCCAGCAGGTTGTCACCAACGCTCTGATCCTGCAGGACACCTCGGAGAAATAAGGGAAACTCATGATTCGCCGCGCTGTCGATTTCGCGCTCACTCACAAGCTGTTTGTCATCGCCATTGCCCTGCTCCTGATCGGCGGCGGCATTGTCGCCTTCCGGGCGCTGCCCGTCGACGCCTACCCCGACGTGGCTGACAACTACGTCGAGATCGTCACCCAGTGGGCGGGTATCTCCGCCGAACAAATGGAGCAGCAGATCACCGTTCCGCTCGAAATCGTGATGAACGGCATTCCGCAGCTCACGGCTCTGCGCTCGTTCTCGCTCTTCGGCCTGTCGGATATCAAGCTGATCTTCGACGACGGTTCCGATAACAACTGGAACCGCGAACGCGCTCTCGAAAGAATCTCTTACGTGAGCCTCCCGCCGGCCGCGGTGAGCGCCGGCGTGGCGCCGCAGATCCAGACCGACTGGAGCCCCGCCGGCCAGATCTTCTTCTTCACCCTGAAGAGCACCAACCCGCAGTACGACCCGATGGACCTCAAATCCATCGAAGACTGGGTCGTCGAGAAACATTTCAAGCAGGCGAAGAATATCGTCGATGTGGCCAGCTTCGGCGGCCCCACCCGCGAATACCAGGTTCGCGTCGATCCCAACAAGCTCATCTCCTACGGCCTGAGCCTCTCTCAGGTCGAACAGCAGATCACCAGCAACAACGTCAACGCCGGCGGCAGCTTCGTCGATCAGGGTCTCCAGCAGGTCAACGTCAATGAATCCGGCCTCGTCCGCGATATCCGCGACGTTCAGAACACCGTCGTCACCACCAAAAACGGCACGGCTATCCGCCTCAGGGACATCGCGGTGGTCGAGCAGGGCCCCAAGATCCGCCTCGGCCAGTTCGCCCGCGCCACCCACGTCCCCAACGGGAAGATTCTCGATAACGACGACGTGGTTTCCGGCATCGTGCTCCTGCGCAAAGGTGAAGATGCCGATCCCGCTCTCAAAGCCATCCACGAAAAAATGGACGAGATGAACAACGGGATCCTGCCGCCGGGCGTAAAAGTGAGCCCGATGATCGACCGCAGCGATCTGGTGAAGTTCACCACCGACACCGTGCTGCACAACCTCACCGAGGGCTTCATCCTCGTGACGCTCGTTCTGATGCTGTTCCTCGGCAACATCCGGGCCGCGATCATTGTCGCCTGCACCATTCCCTTCTCCCTTCTGTTCGCCGCCATCCTCCTGAATTCGGCTCATATTCCGGCCAACCTGCTCTCGCTCGGCGCGCTCGATTTCGGCATGGTCGTCGACGGCGCGGTCGTCATGATCGAAAACATCGTCCGCCATCTCGGCCATCGCGAGGAAACAACGAAGACCGTGGCCGAGCGGATCCGCGCCGCCGCGCACGAAGTGCAGCGCCCCGTTTTCTACGCGATCACCATCATCATCACGGCTTATCTGCCGATCTTCACCCTGCAGCGCGTCGAAGGCCGCCTCTTCCGCCCCATGGCCTGGACCGTGGCCTTCGCTCTGCTCGGCGCGGTCATCTTCTCCATGACCGTGGCGCCCGTGATGGCCAGCTTCATGTTCCGCAAAGCCACGCGCGAATGGGAAAATCCGCTGGTCACCTGGCTCACCAGGGGCTACCGCCACGCGGTCACCTGGACGGTTCACCATCGCTGGTTCATGGTCGCGGTCGCGCTCCTCGCCGTGAGCGGGACCCTCTATCTCGGCTTCTTCAGCGACGTCATCGGCTCGGAATTCCTCCCCCACCTCGACGAAGGCGCGCTCTGGGTACGCGGCACTCTGCCGCCAAGTACATCAGCCGCCGAGGCGATCAAGGTCTCTACCCAGGCCCGTCAGGTTCTTTGCTCATTCCCCGAAGTGCCCCAGTGCTCGAGCCAGGAAGGCCGGCCCGACGACGGTTCCGACACCACCAGCTTCTTCAACACCGAGTACTTCGCCGACCTGAAGCCAAAAGAGCAATGGCGGCCCGAATTCCACCAGAACAAGGAAGAGCTCATCGCGGCCATGAACCGCGAACTGGACAAAATTCCCGGCGCCATCTGGAACTTCTCCCAGCCCATCTCCGACAACATGGAAGAAGCCGTCAGCGGCGTCAAAGGCCAGCTCTCCACGAAGATTTACGGCGACGATCTCCACGTCCTCGAAGACAAGGCCGAAGAGATCGTCAAGGTCATGCGAACCGTCAAGGGCATTGAAGACCTCGGTGTTTTCCACGTGCTCGGCCAGCCCAACCTGATCTATACGGTTGACCGGAAAGCCGCCGCGCGCTTCCAGATCAACGCCGCCGACGTGCAGGACGCGATTCAGACCGCCGTGGGCGGCAACGCCCTCACCCAGGTGCTGCAGGGAGAACGCCGCTACGACCTCGTCATGCGCTATCTGCCGCAATACCGCAGCACCAAAGAAGCCATCGAGAAGATCCGTCTCCTGTCGCCCTCGGGTGAACGCGTTTCACTCGCGCAGCTCACGAAGACGGACGAGCTCGACGGCGGTTCGGAGATCTATCGTGAAGGCAGCCAGCGCTACGTGCCGATCAAATACAGCGTGCGCGGCCGCGATCTCGGCGGCGCGGTGGGCGAAGCCATCGAAAAAGTCAACAAACAGGTGAAACTCCCCTTCGGCTATCACCTGAGCTGGGAAGGCGAATACCAGAGCGAAGTCCGCGCCGAAAGGCGCCTCTTCATCATCGTGCCGCTCACGGTCTTCATCATCTTCCTCATCATTTACGGTGCGTTCGGCTCCGCCAAATGGGCCTGCCTGCACCTCGTCAACGTGCTCGTCGCCCGCATCGGAGGCCTCCTGGCCCTGCTCATAACCGCGACCCACTTCAGCGTGTCGTCGGGCGTCGGATTCATGGCGCTCTTCGGCGCCTCCATCCAGACCGGCGTCATCATGGTCGAGTACATCAACCAGCTGCGCGCCCGCGGCATGACGATCGTCGACGCAGCCATCGAAGGTGCCGTCCGCCGCCTCCGCCCCATTATGATGACCATGCTGGTGGCGACGCTCGGCATGCTGCCCGCCGCCATGTCGCACCGCATCGGCTCCGACTCCCAGCGGCCCTTCGCCATCGTCATCGTCGGCGGACTCATCTGCGACCTTCTGATGAGTATCTTCCTGCTCCCGACCTTCTACGTCTGGTGGGCACGCCCCACCGATCACCTGCCTCCGCCCGACGAGGCCCGCAGCGTCTACGAACAGGATGGCCATGCTCTCGATTAAGCGCTTTCTCCCGTTTCTCGTGCTCACGGCCGCGCCGCTTTTCGCGCAGACGAACGAGTTCTTCGCGAGCATCGGCGGCTCGGCCCTGTTGAACAGTGACATCGGCTCGCCGGTGCCCGGCGGCAATTCGAACGCCGTCAAACTCGACGATGGTTTCCGCGTCGGCTTCCGTCTCGGCTTCAATACAAACGGAAACTTCGGTCACGAATTCCAGTACGCCTACAATCGCTCCGCCCTGAGTGACAGCACGGGAATGATCCTGCCCGCTCCCGGCAGCGCCGGCATGGCGATCCATCAGGTGGGCTACAACCTCCTTTACTACCTCAAACCCGGCAAGGAGGACGCGAAAGTCCGGCCCTTCTTCACCGCCGGCGCCAATCTCGACAGCTTCTCCACACCCGCAACCGCCAGCCCCCGCGGAGGCAGCCCGCGCTTCGGCTTCAACTATGGCGGAGGCGTGAAATACCGCATCTCGCCCCTCTGGGGCTGGCGCTTCGATATTCGCGGATACGATTCCGGCAAACCCAACTGGAGCGGCGTCCTCCATAACCAGAGCGGCCTGCTCCAGCAGTTCGAAGCCTCGGTCGGATTCGGAGTTTACTTCTGATGCGCGGCCACACTTTTCTCATCACGCTTCTCGGCGCCGGTTGTCTCCTCGCGGCGGACAAACCGAAGCAGCCCGAGCCCACCCGGACAATCGAAGTCACGAAGACCCAGACCTTCGACTTCCCGGCCAACGGCCTTCTGCGCCTGAAGCACTCGACCGGCGATCTCACCATCGAAGCCTGGGATCAGCCGAATGTGGAGATCACTACCGTGAAATCCACCCTGAATGAATACCCCGAGCGGGAACGTGCCACAGCCACGGCCGAGCTCGAGAAGGTGACGGTCACGGCTGAGCGCCACGGAGACGAACTCGTGGTCACCACCGGTTACCCGCGCCACCGCAAGTTCCCGTTTTCCGCCGCAATAAAGGATGCCGCCATTAAGCTCTCGCCCATACCGGCAGTGGCGTTCCGTCTCGAGTACCACATCAGCGTTCCACGCACCGCCCGGCTTGCCATCGATCACAACATCGGCGCGGTGAATGTGGACGGCGTCACCGGCGACATTGAAGCCACGCTCGTCCAGGGCGAGATCATGCTGCACCTCCCCGAGGACGTGCAGTACAACATCGACGCGAAGAGCAACTACGGCAACGTCAATTCCGATTTTCCCGGCGAAGAGCGCAGACGCTGGATCAGCCAGAAAGCCTGGAACGGCGCGCAGCCACCGGCACACAATCTGAAACTCCGGGTCGGCTACGGAGATATCGTGCTCCTCAGAATCCGTCTTCCGAAAGTGCCCGGACCCACTCAAGTTGCGCCCGCGGGCGGTGGCTTATGACCAAACAGGAAGTAAAATCCATCATCGAGCGGACGGGAATCATTCCGGCCGTCCGCGCCAGATCGGCGGACGATGCCTTGTTCGCCGCCGAAACCGTGATCGCCGCCGGCATTCCGATCGTCGAAGTCACGATGACCACGCCCGGCGCGCTCGATGTCATCCGCACGCTCGCGCGCAGGCCGGGCGTCGTCGCCGGGGCAGGCACCGTGGTGAAAATCGACACGGCACGCCAGTGTCTCGACGCCGGCGCGCACTTCCTCAGCAGCCCCGGCCTCGCCGTGCGCCTCGTCGAATTCGCCTTGAAAGAAAATACGCTCGTCTTCCCCGGCGCGCTCACCCCCACCGAGGTCATGCTCGCGTCGGAAGCCGGCGCGGATTGGGTCAAGGTCTTTCCGTGCTCGCTGCTCGGCGGCGCCAGCTACGTCCAGGCGCTCAAAGGCCCGTTCCCCGACGTACCTCTGGTCGCGGCCGGAGGCGTCGGCCAGCAGACTATCGGGGAGTTCATCCGCGCCGGCGCCGTCGCCGTCGGCGTTGGCCGCGAGCTCATCCCGCCGCAGGCAGTCCACCGCCGCCAGGCCAGCTGGATCTCCGAACTCACGCGCCGCTTCATCGAACTCGTGGCCGAAGCGCGTAGCCTCACCTTCTGATCCGCCTCCGGCGGGTCTCGCGGCTCAGGATTGAGCGGCTTTGGCTGGCCCGATGGCCGAGGTGATCGCCGGGCTGCGAGCTCACGAGGCGGAACTGAGGAAAGCCGGGATGGGCCTCCGCCCGGTAACACCAGCTTTTCGCTGATTCCACGCCACTTCTGCCCCCGGCTCCGCATCGCCGGTGTATCCTCCTGCCATGATGACCGCCTCCAGGCGCCGCGCCCCCGCACCCCAGCCGCCTCACCCCTCCAACCGGCCCAGGAGAGGCGAACAAAAACCAAAAACCAGAAACAAAGATGCACAAACGAACCCGGCAATCCTTTGAAAACAAAAACCCGCACCCGGAACCATCCCGGCGAACCCGAGGCCCTGCTACAATACTGAACATGTCAGTGCGTTTCACCGCCGCACATCACCATCACGTGCATCATCATCACGTCGATGTGTGCGGTGTGTCCTGACTCAAAGTTCGTTGTAAAAGGTCAAACCAAAGGACGCCCGCCGCAGCCACCGGCGGGCGTTTTTCTTGCGCCCCGCCTGTCCTGCGTCAGGCTCCGTGAACAGAGAAAAAGAGAAGAGAAACGGAAACCAGAAAATGAATCTCGATTACACCAAACTCGATGGCCTCGTCCCCGCCGTCGTCCAGGATGAAAGAACCGGCCGCGTCCTCATGGTCGGTTTCATGAACGACGTCGCCTTCCGGAAGACCGTCGAAACCGGCTTCGTCACCTTCTACAGCCGCTCCCGCAACAAGCTCTGGATGAAAGGCGAAAGCTCCGGCCACAAACTCGTCGTCAAAAAAATCCAGACCGATTGCGACGTCGACACCGTCCTCGTCCTCGTCGAAGCCCTCGGCCCCGGCGTCTGCCACGAAGGCTACGAATCCTGCTTCTTCCGCACCCTCGAAAATGGCACCTGGGTCATCACCGAAAAGCAGACCTACGACCCCAAAGCCACCTACGGAGCATAAGTCATGGCGAACAAACTGAAACTCGGCATCCCCAAAGGCAGTCTCGAATCCGCCACCGTCGACCTCTTCCGCCGCGCCGGCTTCAACATCACGCTCAGCTCGCGCTCCTACTTCCCCGCCATCGACGATCCCGAAATCGAGTGCATGCTCATCCGCGCCCAGGAAATGGCGCGCTACGTTCAGGACGGCGTTCTCGACGCCGGCCTCACCGGCCTCGACTGGGTCGCCGAAGTCGATGCCGACGTCCAGGTCGTCGCCGACCTCATCTACTCCAAAGCCAGCTTCGGCAAAGTCCGCTGGGTCCTCGCCGTTCCCGAATCGAGCAGCATCAATTCCGTGAAGGACCTCGAAGGCAAAATCATCGCCACGGAACTCGTCGGCGCCACCCAGCGCTATCTCGAACGCAACGGCGTCAAAGCCAAAGTCGAATTCAGCTGGGGCGCCACCGAAGTCAAACCGCCGGTCCTCGCCGACGCCATCGTCGAAGTCACCGAAACCGGCTCTTCGCTCCGCGCCAACAAACTGCGCATCGTCGAAACCCTGATGGAATCGAACACGCAGCTCATCGCCAACAAAACCTCTTACGCCGACCCCTGGAAGCAATCCAAACTCAGCGACCTCAAGATGCTGCTCGAAGGCGCCATCGCCGCCCTCGGCAAGGTTGGCCTGATGCTGAACGTCAGCAAGGCGAATCTCGATAAAGTCATCGGCGTCCTGCCCGCGCTCAAAAAACCGACCATCTCTTCTCTGAGCGATCAGGACTGGCTCGCCGTCAACACCATCCTCGACGAATCCACCGTCCGCAGCATCATCCCCAAACTCAAAGCCGCCGGCGCCGAAGGCATCGTCGAATACCCGCTCAACAAAATCGTCTTCTGATTGAGTCGATCCATGCTTCCTCTTCTCTCGCAGACAACCCCACGAGCAATCGGGACTGACACCATTTTTGCGACCGCCCTTGTCGCAAAAATGGCTGTCTGTCCCGGTGCAGCCGCTCTCAAAGCCGAACAGAAAGGGGCCGCTGACTGACCATGCTGCGCATCCTGCACTCCAAAGACATGAGCCGCGTCCTCGCCCGCCGCGAAGCGCGCCTCCACGAAGCCGAAGAAGCCGTGAGGCCCATCCTCGCCGCCGTGCGCAATCGCGGCGATAAGGGCCTCCTCGAATACGCGCAGAAATTCGACGGCCTCACCCGCAAATCCGTCCGCGTCCCCGCCTCTGAACTCAAAGCCGCGGCCGATCGCCTCACGCCCGAATTCCGCAAAGCCGTCGAAATCGCCGCTGCCAACGTCCGCCGGTTCGCCGAAAAGCAATTGCCCAAAGCCTGGAAATCGGCCCACTTCGGCCAGCTCATCCGCCCGCTCGAAACCGTCGGCGCCTACATTCCCGGCGGCCGTTACCCGCTCCCCTCCACGGTCATCATGACCGCCGTCCCCGCGCTCGTCGCCGGTGTGAAAAACATCTGCATCGCCTGCCCGAGAGCCGTCGATGAAGTCTTCGGCACCGCGCACCTGCTCGGTCTCGAACACGTCTACCAGATGGGCGGAGCCCAGGCCATCGCCGCATTCGCTTACGGCACCCGCACCGT
>DASPQQ010000228.1:0-3975 GCA_035624885.1 Bryobacteraceae bacterium
CGCCCATTCAGGCGGGGGACGTGATGCTGCTCTCGAGCGACGGCCTGCACGGCGTCGTTTCCGAAAGTGTGATCGAGCGGATCCTCAACGGGACGCCGTCACTCGAAGAGGCGTGCAAAAAGCTGATTGCCGCGGCTCACGAGGTCGGGAGCCCCGACAACGTTACGGTTTTGCTGATCCGCCGGAAGAATCCTTCGCCAGCCAGCCCAGCAGCGCCTCCCGGTCGAGCATGATGCCGCGGCGCGAATAGCGCAGAAAACCCTGGCGGCGGAACTGATTCATATACTGCGTCACGATTTCGCGCGACGTCCCCACATACTGCGAAAGCAGTTCATGAGTGAAAGGGATCATCTGCACGCCGCCGTTGGCGCCGGGCTGGCCCAGACGCTCGGAGAAGCGCAGCAGCGCGCGCGCGAGGCGGCGCGCGATGTTGTCCACCGAAAAGCTTTCGATGCGGCTGCCGAATTCCATCGACCGCTGCACCAGCAACTGCACCAGAGCGATGGCAAGCCGGGGGCGGCGGACCGCAATCTCTTCGATCTCCGCGATTGTCCAGGACATGACGCGCGTGTCTTCGAGCGCGACGGCAATTTCCGCGTGGTGCGCCTCGCCGATGAAGGCGGATTCCCCGAAGAATTCGTCCGGCTGGTAGATGTCCACCACCACCTGACGGCCGTCCGGCGCGAGACGGCACACTTTCACCTTGCCGTCGATGACCAGGTGAAGATTGGAGGGCGGCATCTGCTGGTTGTAAATGGCATCTCCCCTGCGGTATTCCACGATGATGGAACAGGGCAGGTGCGCCAGCGGATCTTCCAGTTGTCTGGGCTGCGGCGCCGGAGTCTGGATGGCCGGGGTTTCCGTCGATTTCCCGGGTGTCTTTGCCGCCGGCATCTGTATAACAGGTGATTCCATCCAGGTTGCCATTTCAATACCTCCTCCGTTGGGTGTCCGACGACTCGGCATGGCGACTCCGTTCTCCGCTTTTCTGATGTCGGCCAGGTTAAAACCGGAACACCTGACGTGACAATGTGTGGGAGTACTGCTGGTTTGTTTCAGGTACGCTAGGACTTCCGTACTAAATTTTTCAAAATGGAACGAACGATACCGGAAATGCGGCTATCGCCCGCTCCATTTCAGGAGGCTCGACACCGGCCGCGTGAGCGGATTTTCGTAATGATTGGGGCTCACGCGCAGCGCGTAGCCCAACCGCCCGGTGTGCGCCGGGACGATTTCCTTCTGGAAAATGGCAACATCGCCGTCAAACTGGTTTACGGGAAGCAGGATGACATGCGTCTCTTCCAGGTTGCCTCCGGATCCAACCCGCCCGAGGACGCATTCGACGCGCACGTCTTCGGGTTTCAGCCCGCCGAGCCGGACGCCCGCCCGGACTGTGACCGGCTGGCCACTCGTGACGGGCCTGGGGGGAGCGGAATCGAGTTCGACGAAGTTCACCAGATTCCAGATCTCGCGCACGCGCGCATCCCACGCGGCGCGCTTGCGCGCGTCTTCAAAGCCGTTGGCTTGCAGCCTTTCCCACTGGTCGTGCGCGGGGTCGTACAGGATCGTGGTGTACTGGTGCACCATGCGCCGGGCATCGAAGGCCGGCGTCAGGTTCACCATCGATTCCTTCATCCTCCGCACCCATTCCGAGGCCGCGCCTCCCTGCGACTGCGCGTAGTAGAGAGGAACGATTTCGCGCTCGAGGAGATAGTAGATGCTGCTTGCGTGAATGGCGTCCTGTTCTTCCGAGTACGGCTCGCGGTCGCCGATGGCCCAGCCGCCGGACATTTCCCACGCCTCGTCGAACCAGCCGTCGAGGATGGAAAAGTTCAGCACGCCATTGAGAGCCGCCTTCATGCCGCTGGTGCCGCAGGCTTCTTCACCGCGGCGCGGCGTATTGAGCCAGACGTCGACCGCCTGCACCAGCTCGCGCGCGACCTTCATGTCGTAGTCTTCGACGAAGACGATGTGCTTCCAGAGATCGGGATCGCGCGAGAGCTGCACGATCTCGCGAATGAACGATTTCCCCGGCTGGTCCTTGGGATGGGCCTTGCCCGCGATGATGATCTGGACCGGACGCTCGGGATTGCACAGGATCCTTTTCAGCCGCTCCACGTCGCGGAAGAGCAGAGTGGCGCGCTTGTAGGTGGCGAAGCGGCGCGCGAAGCCGATGGTGAGAGTGTGGGGATCGAGGACCTCGGCGGCGTGCCGCACTTCCGCTGCCGCGGCCTTGCGGCGCCATGCCGAAGCAGTCTGGCGGTCGCGGATGAAGGCGAGCAGACGGCGCTTGCGGCGGCGATGCATTTCGAGCAGCTCTTCATCCGGAATGTCGCGGATCTGCGCCCACACCGACGGATCGTTCCAGCGGTTGCGCCAGTCGGGTTCGAGATTCTGGTCGTAAAGATCGGAGAGATCGCCGTTGAGCCAGCTCGGCACATGGACGCCGTTGGTGACCGAAGTGATCGGCGTCTCCTCCACCGGCAACTGCGGCCACAGCTCGTTCCACATGTCGCGCGAGATCTCGCCGTGCAGCTTGCTCACGCCTTTGCGCCACGCCGACGTGTTGAGCGCGAGAATGGCCATCGAGAACGATTCCCCGCGGTCCTGCGGGTTGCGGCGGCCGAGGGCCATGAAGCGGTCGAAATCGATGCGTGCGTCGCGGCAGAACTGGTTGAAGTAGTGGTAGACGAGGCCGGGTTCGAACAGGTCGATGCCGGCCGGCACCGGGGTGTGGGTGGTGAAGACGTTGTTGACGCGCGTGGCTTCGAGGGCTTCTTCGAAGGCGAGACCCGGCTGCTCCATGAGCAGACGGATCCGCTCGATCGCGAGGAAAGCCGAATGGCCTTCGTTCATATGGAAGACCGTGGGCTGGTAGCCCATGGCTTCGAGCGCGCGCAGGCCGCCGATGCCCAGCACGATCTCCTGGCGGATGCGCGTATCGTTATCGCCGCCGTAAAGGTGGTTGGTGATGGCGCGGTCTTCCGGACGCGTGTTCAGCGGCGTGTTGGTGTCGAGGAACAGCATGCGGATGCGTCCCACGTCCATCGTCCAGACGCGCACGATCACGGGACCGGCCGGCAGCTGCACCGTGACCGTCAGTTGTTCGCCGCCAGGCTCCTGCGCCGGATGGATCGGCAGCGAATAGAAGTCGTTTTCGAGATAGCGTTCCTGCTGCCAGCCATCGGCATTCAGATACTGCCGGAAATAGCCGTACTGATAGAGCAGCCCCACGCCGACGAGCGGCAGATCGAGGTCGCTCGAGGATTTCATGTGATCGCCCGAGAGCACGCCGAGGCCGCCCGAATAAACCGGCACCCCTTCGGTGAGCCCGTACTCGGCCGAGAAGTAGGCGATCATTTTGCCGCCCGGCTCCGGCATGGGCGGCCTCAGATGCGCGTCGAAGCGCTGGCAGGCGAGCTGGTAATGAGTCAGGTAGCGCGGATCGGAAGCGGCTTTATCCAGCGTCGCCTGCGACACGCGCCCGAGCAGCACCACCGGGTTGTAGCCGGATTCCTTCCAGAGAACCGGATCGAGGCGGCGGAATGCGGTACGGACCGAAGCTTCCCACGACCAGACGAGATTCCACGCAAGATCGGGCAGTCGCGAGAGCTGCGGCGGCAAGGCCGGGCGGACGACGAATTCGCGAACAGGCTGGACGCTAAACGACATGGTGAAACGGCATGTTTGGACCCCGAGAACTCACTCCTGACTCTGTCAGTGTAATCGAGCCCCGGGATTTCTCATCGGCAAAACGAACCGGATTTTCCTTAAGATTCGCCGAATCAGCCGGATAGATGAGTTCTATTACTGTATCTGGCGGATGTGAACGGGCGCCTCGAGCCGGAAACTGAGCAGGGTTTCGGCCGGAATGACCGTTCCGTTGCCGCGTGTTGCCGCCTGCGCCGCGGTGCCCGCGCCGGCTCCCGAAAGGGCTCCGATCGCCGCGCCTTTGCCTCCGCCCGCCAGCGCGCC
>DASPQQ010000229.1:0-6885 GCA_035624885.1 Bryobacteraceae bacterium
GGATTTCCCCCCAGTTGGGATCGGGCGCGCCCACCACCGCCGCTTCGATCACGGCCGGGTGCGTCGCCAGCATGTTCTCGACCTCGATCGAAGAAATGTTCTCGCCGCCGCTGATGATGATGTCCTTCTTGCGGTCGACGATGTGGATGTAGCCTTCCGGATCCCAGACGGCCATGTCGCCCGTGTGGAACCACGGGCCGCTCATGACGGCCGCGGTGGCGGCGGGCTCCCCGAAGTAGCCATCCATCACGTTGTCGCCGCTGATGACGACTTCGCCGATCGCGGCCTTGTCGCGCGGCACGTCCTTCATCTGGTCGTCAACGACGCGCACGCTGGTGCCGGGCAGCGGCCAGCCCGCCATCGACTGGTGCATGTAGCGGTCTTCTTCATCGACGTAAATGACCGTGCTCTTCCTGCGCGCGCTGGTCGCGACCGGGCAGGTTTCGGTAAGCCCGTAACCGGAGAGAACTTCGCAGCCAAAGGCCTTTTCGAGCCGCTCGATCAGGTGAACGGAGGCCGCCGCGCCGCCGATGAAAATCTGCTTCATGCTCGAAAAGTCGTAATCGGCGAGATTCGGCACATGGAGCAGCGCGGTCGCCATGGTGGGCACGAGCGACATGCCCGTGGCGCGTTCCTTCTGGATCAGGCTGCAGACCTGCGGCGGGTCGAAGCGGCGCACCATCACCTGCTTGAGCCCCATCATGGTCGCGGTCTGCGGACGGCCCCAGCCGTTGGCGTGGAAGAGCGGGATGGTGTGGAGTTCGACGCCGCTGTCATCGGCATTGAAGGCGCCCGCCACCGCCATGGCGTGCATGTAGACGGTGCGGTGCGCCAGCGTGACGCCCTTGGGCGTTCCCGTGCTGCCGCTGGTGTAGAAGAGTTCGGCGATTTTGTCCTCGTCGTAGGTGAGGATGTCGGCGCGCTCCGCTTTGCCCGGCGCGATGAAATCCTCGTACTCGGTATCGAGGTTTACGGTGCGCATGTTCGGCCACGCCGCGAGCAGCTTCTCGACGAGCGGAGCGAAATCGTTTTCGTAGAAGAGCATGCGCGCCTCGGCGTGGCGCAGGATGTTGCCGAGTTCCACCGGGGTGAGGCGCACGTTGAGCGGCATCACCATGGCGCGGGCCTGCGGCGCCGCGTAATAGCCTTCGAGGAGCTTGTGGGTGTTGAAGCTCAGGAAGGCGACGCGATCGTCGGGCTGAACCCCGGCCATGGTCAGGGCGGAAGCGAATTTCTCGCAGCGTTCGCCGAACCGGGCGTAGGTAAAGCGCTTGTCACCGCAGATGATGGCTTCTTTGTGGCCGTAGAGGTCGATGGCGCGGTGCAGGCAGCGTAACGGTGTTAAGGGAATTTTCATGACTGGCCTTCCGGGGCTTACAGCATTCTACACACCGGCCGCGTTGTAGCATTGGCAGGTGGCGGACGAAGTCACATCAGTGGAGAGCCCGGGGGACAACCCCGGCGATAACAGAGACCCGAAAGAACCGTCTCGCGAGCGGCCTCCCGCAAAGGCGTGGCAGATTCTTTTCGGCCTGCTCATCTCCGGCTACCTGCTCGCGCTGCCCGGCGGATTGCTGCCGCTCTGGGGCTACCACCTGCATCCGGATTACGGGGTCGCCGGCAATTACTTCCTCGCGGTGGGCGCGGGGATTGCCGGAGGCGGGGCGCTGGCGCAGCGCTGGGCGAAGCGCATGACGCTCGAGCGGCTGCTCGCGGCGGGATCGGGACTCGCCGCGCTGGCGCTGGGCATGATCGCGTTCGCGGCTCCGCCGGCCGAGACGTGGTATCAGGCGCTGGCGCTCGTGGTGGCCGGGCTCGCGGCCGGCATCGTCAATACGGCGGTGCTCGAAGGCGTGAGCGCGAGCTACGAATCGAATCCGGCTTCCATCACGCTGGCGGGCGGCATCTTCTTCGGCGCGGGCAGCGTGCTGGCGGCGCTGACCATGACGCAGGCGCTCGAGATGGCGCTCGGCGAAAGCGGGCCCACGCGCCTGATGCTGATCACGGCGCTCCTGCCCGCGGCGGCCGCGCTTTCGTTTCTGCGGCTGCGCATGGCGAGAACCGAGGTGACGGAGGTGACCGTGGACCAGTCCGTGCGGGATCTGAGCAGCGCGCTCGCCATCATGTTCGCCCTGCTGCTCTTCTTCCAGTTCGCCAACGAGTGGCTGTTCGCCGCGTGGCTGCCGGTGTTCCTGATCGACCGCATGGGCATGAGCCCTTCGAGCGCGGTGAGCCTGCTGGCGGTCTACTGGACCGCGCTGACCGTGGGGCGCATCGTGGCGGCGAGACTGCTGCCGCTGGTGCGCCACGGGCGGATGCTCGGCCTGAGCGCCTTCTTCGCCCTGTTTGGCTGTTCGCTGATCGCATTCGGCAGCAGCGTGGGGGTGGTGGTCGGGCTGCTGCTGACGGGCGGCGGATTCTCGGCGATTTATCCTCTGGCGGCCGAACGCATCGCCAGCCGCTTTTCTTACTACCATCCGGGTTACTTCAACGGGATCTTCACCTTCGCGCTGATGGGCGGGATTCTTTCCCCCTTCGCGCTGGGACATGTGGCCATGGCTTCCGGGCTGAGCGCGGTGCCGGTAGCGGCGATGATCGGCAGCTGCGCCGTCTTCGCGCTGGTGCTGCTGATCTGGCTTGGGCACAAAGTCAGCGGCCATTGATGCCGTTCCGTGTACAATGGATTACGAGGTGGCCGTAATGTTTGTGGATATTCAGACTGCTGGATTGGGAGGCCTTTCCGGGACCGAGCTCCTGGTGGTCCTCGGTGTTGCCGTGCTCTTGTTCGGCGGCAAGAAGATTCCGGAAGTCGCCAAAGGCCTGGGTGAAGGCATCAAAAACTTCAAGCAGGCGATCAAGGATGAAGACTCGTCCTCCGCGGAGACCAAGAAGCAGGCCTGAGCTTCACACGCCGCCAGCAAGACCGGCGGCACGGCTTCGAAAGAGTCAACGGAAAAAGAAACCCCGCTGCGGCCACTCGGCTGCGGCGGGGTTTTCATTTGCGAAGCGGCAAAAAACTGCTTCGGCGAAGTTACTGCTACTTCTTTTTCGGCGGTACGATCGCATCCTTGGCCGCTTTCGCGACGCGGAACTTGACCACCTTCTTGGCCGGAATCTTGATCGCCGCGCCGGTCGCAGGATTGCGTCCCATGCGGGCTTTCCGATCGACACGGACGAGCCGGCCGATACCGGGAAGAACGAATACTCCGTTCTTCTTCACTTCGCTGATCGCGAGACTACCGAGCGCATCCATGATCGCCCGCGACTGCTTGTTCGTAACCTCGCCTGCTTCGGCCAACGCACGGACCAGTTGGGTCTGCGTCATTCTCTGAGTCGCCATCAAACCTCCCGTTTTCCTTTCTGGTGAAACCTGAATCGAACGCCGGTGTGCGCCGGAACCCTGTTTTTATTGGGTTTCAGCGCATATCTGCGTCGCGAACCGTTTTCATGATACGGAACATAACCTCTGATGTAAAGCAAAAAACAACCAAAAATACGCTGTTTCGCAACGGTTCCGCGTTTTTCCGGTGCGCCCGCGGAGCGCGTGCGGGTTTTTACACAGGTTACTCACAGGAGAACCACACACCGGCGCAGGAAACGCGGAGCGATAGACTAAAAATCGATGAGCGGCGCTTACACAGCGGACCACGCGGCAGCCGGAATTGACGCGCCTTTGCCGGAGATCGAGACGTGGCCGAACCAGTTTCCCAACTACGAAATCGAGATCGCGGTACCCGAGTTCACCTCGGTCTGTCCGAAGACCGGGCTGCCGGACTTCGGCACCATCACCATCCGCTATGTGCCGGACAAGCTCTGCCTCGAGCTGAAATCGCTCAAGATGTACACGCTGGCCTATCGCGAGCTGGGCATCTTCCAGGAGAACGTGGTCAACTGCTTCGTGCGCGACATCGTGAAGGCGTGCCAGCCGGTGAGACTCACGGTGACCGGCGATTTTGCGCCGCGCGGCGGGCTGAGTTCCCGCATGGTGGCGCACTGGACGAAGAATGCCTGACGCGCAGCAGGACAAGGCCCGCATCGAGGAACTGAGCGAAATCGTGCGTGCCGTGCGGGAGCGCGTGCGCGAACGTTACCCGCAGTCCGCCAACGGCGCCGCTGGTGAGGCGCCCTCCGTCATGCTGGCCAATCTCACGCCGCTCGTTGAAGCGCGCGATGCGGCACAGGCCAAAATCGCCGCCATCGGCAGCGTGAATCCACGCCGCGGCGGCATCGTCAACAGCCTGATTCAGGCGGTGAAAAAGACGATTGCGCGCGCGCTCGCGTGGTTCGTGCGGGATCAGGTGGTCTTCAACCGCGAGATGGTGGCGGCGCTCGAAGCCACCATTGAAGCGCTGAATGAACACAACCGCGCGCTGGCCGCGGTAGCCGCGCTCGGGCGCGAGGCCGCCTCCATGCGCGACATTTTTCAGAACTCCGTGGCCTGGCGCAACGAAATGGAGCACCGTCTCGCCACCAACGAGGTGCAGTTTCTGCGCGGCCTCGCCGATATCCAGGGCGCTTTCCAGCATCGCGCGACCCAGATGGAGAGCAACTATCGCGAGATGGTCAAAGCCCAGCATGCCGATTATCTGGGCGCGCTCGACCGCACCACCGCCGGGATCCACAAACAGCTCTGGCGCGATTTCGAGAAGGTGCGGGGCGAGTACGGCAAGCTGATCCACGACGAACTACGCATCATCCGGATGCGCACGCCGCGCGAGACAGCGCCCGCGCCGCCGGCGCCCGCTCCCGCTGTACCCGAGACTTCGATGGATGTCCCCGGGCTCGACTACACGCGTTTCGCGTACCGGTTCCGCGGATCGGAAGAAGAGATCCGGCGCAATCAGGAGTTCTACAAACCGTACTTCGCCGGCTGCCACGACGTGCTCGATATCGGCTGCGGACGCGGCGAATTTCTCGAGACCATGCGCGAGATCGGGGTGAACGCGCGCGGTATCGATCTGGGCGTCGAATCGGTCGAGTATTGCCGCGGCAAGGGGCTGCGCGTGGATGAGGCGGATCTGTTCACCTTCCTCGCGCAGGAGCCGGAAGGCGCCTTCGACGGCATCTTCAGCTCGCAGGTGGTGGAGCATCTGGCGCCGGGCAAACTGCCCGGGATGATTCGTTTATGCGCGTCGCGGCTGCGGCGCGGCGGGGTGCTCGCCATCGAGACGCCGAATCCCGATTGCCTCGCCATCTTCGCCACGTACTTCTATCTCGACCCCACCCATACGCGCCCCGTGCCCCACGCGCTCCTCGAGTTTTATCTGCAAGAGGCGGGAATGGGCGAGATCGAGGTTCGCCAGCTCTCGCCCGCAGCCGATTCCATACCCGAGCTGCAAGAGCTGCCGGAACGCTTCCGGGAGCGCTTTTTCGGCGGTCTCGATTACGCGATCGTTGCCCGCAAACTCTAGCCTGCTAATATGAAATTGCTCCTGCTGGGACGTCGTTCAACGGTAGGACTGCAGATTCTGGCTCTGCGTATCGGGGTTCGAATCCCTGCGTCCCAGCCATTCCCCAGAGAGAAACCTGAAACAATCGCTCCGTTCGCGTGTTTCATCAGAGCACAATCTCTCGCTCGGGTCGAACCGCCAAAGTGACCACTCCACTCAACCGCAACTCCAGCCGGCTCGCGTCGGCCGCGCTTTTTCTGCTTTCTGCCCTGCCCGTTCACGCCGCGAACGTGGCGACTTATGCCGTGGGTCTGCAACCCTGGGGCGTCGTCTCGGACGGCGCCAACATCTGGGTCACCAACTCGGGTGGCGTCAGTGTGACGAAAATCGCGGAAGCAACCGGAGCCCAGGTGGGTATCTACCCAGTGCAGGCGACCCCGAACGGCGTCGCCTTCGACGGCACGAATATCTGGGTCGCGAACAACGGAAGCAATACGGTTACGAAGCTGGCGGCTTCGACCGGCAACGTGATCGGCAACTACTCCACGGGCAATACCCCTCAAGGCGTGCTGTTCGACGGCACGAATATATGGGTGACAAACAACGCCGACAATACCGTCACGAAATATGTCGCGTCCAGCGGATCGGTGGTTGGCACGTACAGCGTAGGGAAGGCGCCCGCCGGCATGGCTTTCGACGGCGCGAATGTCTGGGTCGCGAACAACTACGACGGGACGGTCAGCCAGGTGCAGGCATCGACCGGCAACGTCCTGAACACTTTCAACGTCGGAACGGGGCCTCGCAGTATCGCCTTCGATGGCACGAATATCTGGGTGACGAACGTTGCCGATGGCACGGTCAGCGAACTTCTCGCATCGACCGGCGCGACGGTCGGAACTTATAAAGTGGGTCTGAATCCGGTGGGCATCGCCTTCGATGGCGCCAATATCTGGGTCGCGAACTTCGGCAGCAACAACGTGATGGAACTGTCGGCCGCGACCGGCAAGGCCGAAGCAACTTACTCGACGCCATCGGGCCCGTGGGAAGTCACGTTTGGCGGCTCCTCCGTCTGGATCACGGATATCAACGCCGCGGGCGTCACCAAAATCTCGCAGTTCCAGCAACCGCCGGCGATCTCGACGGGCGGCGTGGTTCCCATCAACAGCACCGCCGCGACGATCCAGCCGGGCGAATGGATCACGATCTGGGGCTCGAATCTCGCCGGCTCCGCGGTGATCTGGAACGGCAATTTCCCCACCACTCTGGGCGGAACGAGCGTCACGATTGACGGCAACCCAGCCTATCTTCTCTACGTGTCTCCCGGGCAGATCGATGCGGAGGTGCCCAACGATACCAACACAGGATCCGTCCAGGTGAAAGTCACTACTCCCGGCGGTACCGCAACCTCCACCGTGACGCTCGCGCAGCTCGGGCCGGCTTTCAATCTGCTCGATGGCAAACATGTGGCGGGCATCATTCCACGCAACAATGGAAC
>DASPQQ010000230.1:0-2003 GCA_035624885.1 Bryobacteraceae bacterium
TCGCACCCATGAAGGAGAGCAGCGGCCCCGTGCCGCGCGCGAGCGGGTAAACGACGGAGAGATCGCCGCTGCGATAGCCGCGCAGCAGCGTTTCGGTGTACCAGACGTGGATGACGCCGGTGGCGATCAGGAAGAGAACGGCGAGTCCGTTGATGTGCGGCCAGCTTTCGATTCCGAACCAGATGGCGAGCGGAAGGAAGAGAATGACTTCGCCGACCGATGAGAACCAGATGAGGTGCTTGTGGCGCGAGGCGCGCTTGGCCAGCAGATTCCAGGCCGAGTGCGCGAAGGCGGCCGTGAGAATCAGCAGGAGGGCCCGAAGCGGCATCGATCGTCAGACGGTCGCGAAGACGCGCTCGAGCACCGAAATCGCTTCGTCGATTTCCTTCTCCGTGATGATGTAGGGCGGCAGGAAACGCAGCACGGTTTCGTGCGTGCAGTTGAGAAGCAGTCCGTTTTCCATGGCGCGGTTGACGATCTCCTTCCCCGGGATGCTGAGCTGCACCCCGACCATCAGGCCGTAGCCGCGCACTTCGGTGATGAAAGAGAAGCGCCTCGCGAGGCGGCGCAGTTCGGAGGCGAAGAAATCGCCCATCTTCACGATGTGCGGGAGCAGATCGTCGAGGATGTCGAAGAACTCGAGCGAGACGCGCGCCGCGAGAGCATTGCCGCCGAAGGTGGAACCGTGCATGCCGGGGCGGATGGATTTGGCCGCCCGTTCATTGGCCGCGATGAAGCCGAGCGGCAGGCCGCAGGCGATGGGCTTGGCGGCAGTAATGATATCCGGCATCACGGGCGGGTCGGTGAGCTGGTAGCCGAAGTATTTGCCGGTGCGGCCGATGCCGCACTGAATTTCGTCGAAACAGAGCAGGGCGTCGAACCGGTCGGCGAGTTCGCGGGCGCGGCGCAGAAAGGCGTGATCGATGGGAAGAACGCCGCCTTCGCCCTGGATCCATTCGATGCAGATGCCGGCGGTGCGTTCATTGACAGCGGCTTCGAGCGCGGCGATATCGTTGGCGGGAACAAATTTCGCGCCCGGCAGCAGCGGTTCGAAATCCCTGCGGTATTTCGGCTGGCCGGTGATGGAGAGCGCGCCGAGGCTGCGGCCGTGGAAAGAGTTTTCGAGCGAAACGATTTCGAATTTTTCGCGCGAGCGGTCGTGGCCGTGCGCCTTGATCATTTTGAGCGCGCCTTCGGTCGATTCGGTGCCGCTGTTGGTGAAGAAGGTGCGGTTGAGGCCGCTCGCTTCGGCGATGCGTTTCGCCAGCGGGCCCTGGAATTCGTTGTAGAAAAGATTCGAAGTGTGGATCAGGCGCGCGGCCTGTTCCTGAATCACGCGCACGATGCGCGGATGATTCTGCCCGAGAGCGTTGACGCCGATGCCGGCGATGAAATCGAGATAACGCTTGCCGTTGGTATCCCACATGTAAGGGCCGTCGCCGCGCGAGAGCACGATCTGGTGGCGGCCGTAGTTCTGCAGCAGGTACTGCTTTTCCAGCTCTATGACATCGGGCGTGGATGTGGCGACGGAAGCGGACATGTAATTCTGATGATACCTGTGAACGCTCTGGCGCTTCAGATTTTTGAGGCTTTTTCGGCCGGCCGGGAGATCGCGCCCGCGCCTGGATTGACCGAGAGAAGCCTGACGCTTGCCGAGGCGTATGAAGTGGAAGCGGAGCTCCAGCGCCTGCGCATCGCCGAAGGCCGGAGAGTGGTTGGCCGGAAGGTCGGGTACGCGAACCGGGCGATGTGGCGCGTGCTGAAGCTCGAAACGCTGGTGTGGGCTTCGATGTACGACGACACGGTGGTGCTGACGGATGGCCACGCGGAGTGGGCGCCGCGCGGGCATTCGCTCAAAATCGAACCGGAAATTGTGATGAAGCTGAAGGGGCCGGTCGAGCGGCATGCGGACGCCGCGGCGGTGCTCGAAGCAGCGGAATGGATCGCGCTGGGATTCGAAATCATCGATTGTCCCTATCCCGACTGGAAGTTCACGCCGGCGG
>DASPQQ010000231.1:0-4581 GCA_035624885.1 Bryobacteraceae bacterium
ACGCAAAAATATCCGGCCGCGTGACATCGCCACGCGCACCGCCTTCGATAACGCCATCGCGGGCGTCGCCGCCACCGGCGGTTCCACCAACGCCGTGCTGCACCTTCTCGCCATGGCGAAGGAAGCCGAAGTCGATCTGAAGATCGACGATTTCCAGACCATCAGCGAGCGCACGCCGATCTTTGTCGATCTGCAGCCGAGCGGTCCTTACGTCGCGGCGGATGTCGACAAAGCCGGCGGCATCGGCGTGATCGCGAAGCGTCTGGTCGAAGGCAACTACGTCGATCCCTCGACGCTGACCTGCACCGGACACACGTTCGGCGAAGAAGCCGCGAAGGCTGTCGAAACGCCGGGCCAGAAGGTGATCCACCAGCTCGACCATCCCGTGAAACCAACCGGCGGCATCGCAATTCTGCACGGCTCGCTCGCTCCCGATGGCTGCGTGATCAAGCTCTCCGGCCACAACAAGCGCAAGCACGTCGGCCCCGCGCGCGTCTTCGAGAAAGAGGAAGACGCGATCGTCGCGGTCAACGGCGGCCAGATCAATCCGAACGATGTGATTCTGATCCGCTACGAAGGTCCGAAGGGCGGACCCGGCATGCGCGAGATGCTGCTGGTCACGAGCGCCGTCATCGGCGCCGGACTCGGCGATACCGTCGCACTTCTCACCGACGGCCGCTTCAGCGGCGCCACGCACGGCTTCATGGCCGCCCACATCGCGCCCGAAGCCCATGTCGGCGGACCCATCGCGGCGGTGCGCGAAGGCGACACCATCGATATCGATGTCGATGCCGGCACCATCAACATCGACGTTCCGGCGGAGGAAATCGCGGAGCGCATGGCCACGTGGAAGACGCCGGAACCCAAGTACAAAACCGGTGTTTTCGCCAAGTACGTGGCACTGGTCGGTTCGTCGGCACAGGGAGCCGTGACCGGCGCGTGAAACTGCTCTTCATCGGCGATATCTTCGGCCACGCCGGCCGGATGATCGTCGCCAACCATCTTCGCGACATCCGCGCGACGCAGCAGATCGACGTGGTGATCGCGAACGGTGAGAATGCCGCCGCCGGATTCGGCATCACGCCCGCGGTCGCCGACGAACTCTTCGGCTACGGCATCGATGTGATGACGTCGGGCAATCACATCTGGGACAAGAAGGAAATCTACGGCTACATCGCACGATGCCCGCGCCTGCTGCGCCCGGCGAACTTCCCGCCCGGCTGTCCGGGTGAAGGCGTTTACATTCACCAGACCGGTTCGGGCGCGCGCTGCGCCGTGATCAACCTGCAGGGCCGCGTCTACATGGCGAATACCGATTGCCCGTTCCGCAAAGCGGACGAAATCCTCGCCGCGCTGCCGGCCGATGTCAAAGTCCGGTTCGTCGATTTCCACGCCGAAGTGACCAGCGAAAAGATGACGATGGGCTGGTATCTGGATGGGCGCGTATCGGCGATGGTCGGCACCCACACGCACGTGCCCACGGCCGACACGCGCATTCTGCCCGGCGGCACCGGTTATCAGAGCGACGCCGGAATGACTGGCCCTTACGACTCCGTGATCGGCGTCGAGAAAGAAGCGGTGATCACGAAGTTCCTGACTGCGCAGCCGGTGAAGATGGAAGCGGCGAAGGGCTCGGTCGAGCTTCATTCCGTGGTCATCGAAGTGGATGACGCGACCGGCAAGGCCATCGCCATGCGGCGCCACACGATTCAGGGCGACTGAATCTACGGCTTCGCCTTGACGTAAATCTGCACGAGACGTCCGAGCGCCGGACCTCCCGTCGGAGTCGAGTTGTTCACCAGCACCACAACATAACTGGGCTGGTTGGGCAGGGTGATGACGTCGTTCGGAATCGTGATGTTGAGCTGCCAGACTCCCACCTCTCCGGGCGCGAGACCGGAGTAGAGAATCTGGCTCGAAGTCAGCACATCCGGATAGACGATCACGGTGATCGCGGCCGGAGAGGAGACAGGGCCGGAAGCGGGGTAGCCGTCCTGCGGCGCCCCCGGAATGTATCCGACGCCCGTTCCGAAAATCTGGATCGGATCTCCCTGCACGGCGGGATTCGTCGCGCTGTTGACGGTTCCGTCTTTGTTCACCGCGGCCACGTTGCCGATGCCGTTTCCGGCGCCGGAGTCGGCGAAGAGGCCGGGAGCGGCCTGGACCATGGCGACGGTGGTGTCGCCCAGCGTGCGGCCGGTGGCCACTTCCACCACCTGAAGATCGGCGGCGCCGCTCTGCGCCGCGCCGTTCGGCACCATGAAGTTGATCTGGCCCGTGCCCGCGTAGAACAGCGGCACCGGCGTGCCGGCGAGCAGCACTTCGATGCCGTTGAGCTGGGTGGGCAGCGGGAACTGATTGGCCGGAGCCGGCGCCGCCTGCGTCCCGAACTGGTTCGTGTTGCCCTGCGAGAACAGCGCCGAAATCTCGCCGGGCGCGAGGTAATTCTGGTACAGGTAGTTGCCGGCGTTGACGGGCGCGAGTCCCGGATAGAAGATGGCGACCCGATTGGCCGCGTCGGCGAGAAAAAGGTTGCCCCACTCGTCTTCGGCGGCCGCGACCGGAGCGATTTCCGGGATCGTCGCGTTGGGCGCGAGCCCGTTCGTCTGGAGCTGGTTATACGGAGCGTAGCGCGTGGCGTTGTTGGTGCTTGCGTCCGTGACCCAGATGTCTCCCGTCGCCGGGCTGACATACATGCCGCGGGGGTTCCGGAGCGAGTTGGTGATGCTGAGCGCCGCGGCGGTTCCGGAGACCGAACCGGGAACCGTACCCCAGATCTGCACCCGCGCGTTGCCGCTGTCGGCCACGTAGAGGCGGTCTTCGAGATCGGTGGAGATGTGGTGCGGGCTGCTGAGCTGACCCGATCCCGATCCGGCGCTGCTCGAATTGAAATCCGGCTGGCCCAGAACCAGAGTCGCGGGCATGCCCGACACGAAATCGGTGGAAGCGCCTTTGAAGAAGAGCACGCGATTCTGCACCACATCGGAGACGAGAAGCCCGGGATTGGTGGTGAGGGCGATCCCGTAAGGCGCTGCCAGAGTTCGCTGCGTCGTATCGGTGATGGTGGTGGTGAAGTTGAGCTGGCCGAGCACCAGATCCGCCTGCTGCGGCGTGCCGGCCACGTAGTTGGCGAATGGCGTGGGGAAGCGGAGAACGCGGCCGTTGCCGGTGTCGGCGACATAGAGGTTGCCCGCCGGATCGACCACAAGACCGGTGGGCGCGAACAGGCCGCTTGAGTTGGGCGTGCTCGTGTTGGTCGGATAGTTGACCAGGACGTGCTGAAAGTCCGGCTGGCCGATCACGATATCGGCTTTCTGGCCGGATTGCACGCTGCGCAGATCCTTATAGCCGAGAATGCGGTTGTTGTAGGTATCGGCGACGTAGAGATGCGGCGGCGTCGAATTCAGATCGACGGCGATGCCTGCGTCGATGCTGCTGCTGGCGGTGAAATCGAATTCGCGGCCCTCCACCAGATTCGGCGCGTTGAAGCTGAAGCCATCCTGCCCGAGCACGCGCGTGCCGGCGCCGAAAGTGGGGCCCGGCTGCGATTCCGGCATCACGATGACGCGCTCGTTTCCGGTATCGGCGATGTAGATTTCCGAGCCGAAGATGACTGCCGCTCCCGGGAACGAGAGCGTGGAGGCGTTCGGCTGCGGCAGAGCCTGGTTCGCAGTGCCGCTGTTGTAATTGGTCTGGCCGATCACCGCGATGGCCGCCTGGTCCGTGGTTCCCGCGGCCCAGGTGTCGAGCGAAGGGAAGATCAGGATCCGGCTGTTGGCGGAATCGGCCACGCCGATGCCGGCGCCGGCCTGGAAAATCCCGCCTGGCGCATCGCTGATCTGCAGGTTGCTGATGGTGGGCGGCTGCGGAGTGGCTTCGTTCACGGCCAGCAGGCGCGAGGCGGGCTGGCCGCTGAAAACCTGGGTGGGCCAGACGAGAATGCGGCCGCGGCGCGAACCGGTGGACTCTTCAACGAAGAGGCGTCCCGAGGTATCGAAGACGAGGGCTCTCGGTAGCGCGATGGCGGACATGGAGAGCAGCGGGTCCGAGGAGGCGGGCGGGTTGTAGGTTCCCGTGGTAAATCCGGTTTGTCCGAAGACCATGTCGGCATTGGGTCCGGATGGCGCGCCCGCGGCCAGCACACTGGCGTTGAAGCGCAGCACGCGGCTGTTGCCGGGATCCGCAACCCAGAGATTGCCGGCCGGATCGAGGGCGACGGCGGAAGTGACCGAGGCGGTGGAACCGGATGTCGTCGTAACGGCGAACGCGAGCGACGAAGCCGTCGGGTTCGTTGCGCCCTGATTGGGGGAACCTCCGGAACTGAAGCTGGTCTGCCCGATCACCATGTCCGGCAGCGGCTGACCCTGCTGCGCGAACGGCTGCGGGAAGCGCAGCACGCGATTGTTGCCGGTGTCGAGCACATAGAGGTTGCCGGAAGCATCGACGGCGAGCCCGGAAGGCCCGGCGAGTCCCGTGGTCATACTGGTTCCGGCGGCGGGACCCTGCGGGAAAGTGGTCACCATGTCCGGCTGGCCGATCACGATATCCGCCTTCTGGCCGTTCGCGAAACTCTGCGCGCTG
>DASPQQ010000232.1:0-2611 GCA_035624885.1 Bryobacteraceae bacterium
GCCGCATCGTGAAAAAAGCGCGGCTGAATGCCGAATTCGACGGCGGCCAGAAGCGCGCCGAGATTGATCGCCGTATAGCCGGCGATGGCCGCCGCCATCACGCGGCGCGGCGATTCGATGGGCGCGCGGCCGGCAATGAGCCGGTAGACGGCCCAGGCCGAGAGCGAGCCGGTAATCGCAATATTGAAGCAATTGGCTCCGAGCGCCGTGATGCCGCCATCCGCGAAGAAAACGGCCTGTACGGTGAGGGCGGTGGAGATGGCGAGGATGGATGCCCAGGGGCCGAGAACGATGGCTGCAATCGCCACGCCGAGCGCGTGCCCGCTGGTGCCGCCGGGCAGCGGGAGATTGAACATCATCACGATGAAGGAGAACGCGGCGAAGACCGAGATCAGCGGAATCATGCGCGTGTGGACGGCACGCCGCATGCGGCGGAGCGCCGTGTACCAGAACGGCGTCGAACCGGCGTAGAGCGCGGCACAGGTCGAGGGGCTGAGATAGCCGTCCGGGATATGCATGGCGCTTCTTTCGGATTTCCTAGAGACGGTCCTCTACTGGCACGTTGAATGCCACGGTGTTGACCACGCCCTGGCGCTGGAACTGGATCCAGACGCGATGCACGCCGGCGCGATGGATGTTCATATTGAACTGGAGCTGCCGGTAGCCGGCTGCCGGGTGGTCCGCGGATGCGAACGGGTGGTTGTGGATCATGTCGATGAGGTCGGAACTGGCGGCGAGCATGTGGGCCGGCGCGCCGAGGTAGGGCTGGATGTCCTTATCCGGTGAGATGCGGAAGAACATGGTGAAGTTCTGGCCGGCGACGGGATGTTCCGGGACGAGCGTCATTTCGACATGCGAGTTCTCGGAGGTTTGCGGGCTGACGTCCGCGGCCAGCGTTGCCGTCTGGAGCCGGAAACCGGCGCCGGGAACCATCACGGTGCTGGTGATGAGCTGCGGGGTGGCGTTTTTGGGGAAGAAGTCGCTCAGCACCCGGTACATGCCGGGGTGGGGAAACTTCAGCTTCAGATGGAAATCTTCGTCGCCGCTGCGGTCGGGGTGGGTGTGGAGAAAGAATTTCAGATCCTGGCTCACGACGAAGACGTGATACAGCTTTTCGTGAACCACCTCGAAATCGCGCACGGGTTTGTGGGTCTGGGGGTTGACGATTCCGAATGTCAGGACGGTGTCTTCGCCGGGCCGAATCGCCGGCGGATCGATCTTCAGATCGATCGGGAACTCGATCAGGTCCTTCACGCCTTCGACCAGCTTCATGCCGCAGCGCGGACAAAAGCCGGGCGCGTTCGAACTGACGTCTTTGTCCATGGGGCAGACCCAGTCGCCGTCAGGGTAAGCCTGCATGGGTGCGCCGGTGGCCGGGACCGGAGTGGCGGGCTGGTTCGCCAGCCTGGCCGCTACAACCCGGGGATCGGGAGCCGGCGCGTGCATCACGCAGAGAATGGCCACGATCAGGAGTGCGGAGAGGCGAAGCATGGTGACGCTACCCTTACTATAGCTGCGCGGATTGGCGCTGGTGTCTTTGAGGGATTGAAACAAAAAACTCGCGTCAATATGCTTTATTCTGGCAATAAACGTGCTTCGATGAATCGAGAGCTTATGCCGGGACGAGGTCTGCTGGCGGTCATTCTGCTCGGGCTGGGAGCGTGCAGCTCCTCGCCGAAGCATTATGCCCTCAAAGGGCACGTGCTCAACAAAGACATCGACAACAACTTCATCACGGTCAGCCATCAGGAGATTCCCGGTCTCATGCCGGCGATGACCATGCCCTACCTGGTCAAGGATCCCGCCCAGTTCGGCAGCGTCCAGGCGGGGGATGACATCACTGCCGATCTGGTGGTGGATGCGAAGAAAACGGGCTGGCTCGAGAAGGTGGCGGTTACCGATCGCAGCGGCCGGGATACGCTGCCGAGTATCACATCCGATGAGCTCGATATCGGAGCAGAGATTCCGGACGTGAAGTTTCTCAACCAGGACGGGAAGGAAGTCCACCTGAGGGATTTCAGGGGCAAGGCCGTTCTGCTCACGTTCATCTACACGCGGTGCCCATTTGCGGATTTCTGCCCGCTGATCAGCCATGAGTTTGCCTCGCTCGACCGGGAGCTGAAAAAGACACCGGGCGACTACAAGCGCACGCATCTGGTGAGCATCAGCCTCGACCCGGCGTTCGACAAGCCCCCGGTTCTGCGCAAGTACGGGCTGACGTATGTGCAGGGTGACGCGGCTGGTTTCCGGCACTGGGATTTTGTCGCGACCTCGCCCGAAGACCTGAAGCAACTGGCGGCGGCGTTCAATCTGACTTACGAGCAGAATGGCTCGCTGATCACGCACAGCCTCCGGACGGTGCTTCTCGGGCCGGATGGCACGGTGCAGAAGGTGTGGTCGGGCAACGAGTGGCGGAAACAGGAAATCACGGATGCGATGCGGGAAGCAGCCGCGGGAGGGCCGGAATCATGAAACGCGCCGCGGTGTGCTGTTGGCTGGCGCTGGCGCTGGCCGGTTGCTCGAAGAAGCCGGTGCAACAGGTCCGGCTGAGCTTTCCCGACTTTCCGGAAAATGTGGCCGATATGGATCTGGGGCAGAGCCTGACGATCGA
>DASPQQ010000233.1:0-6006 GCA_035624885.1 Bryobacteraceae bacterium
TTCTGGCCAACCCGACGCGCGATATCGCGATGCTCGATCGCGTCACGTTCGAACTGACGAAGAAGGGCGACGCCGAATCCTCCGCCCACGCGCTCGCCTACGTGAAGCGGTATGAAAACGCGATCGCGGCGTTTCGCCAGCAGAATCCTCCGCCACAGCATTTCACCATCGGCCAGTGGGGCGATCAGATGGACCGGGCCCAGGCTCGCGCTCTCGCGCTCGAATCGCGCGCCAAATTCAATTTGAACGATTTCAACGGGGCGCTCGAATCCGCGCGCGCTTCGTGGGCGCTCTTTCCGAACGGCGACGCCGCCCGTTCGCTGGCCGATATTTACCCGAAGATGGATCGCAATGCCGACGCGATGGACGCCCTCGCCGATGCCTTCACCCTCGAAGATCCCTCGACCACCGAAGCCGATCGCGCCGCCGACCGCGCGAAGCTGGGCGCGATGTATGCAAAGGCCAATGGATCCGGGAACGACCTCGGCGATCTGATTCTGCGCGCCTACGACCGGACCGCGGCGGCGAAGAAGGACCACGCCAAAGCGCTGGCCGCGAAAGATCCCAACGCGCTCGCCGACGACATCTTCGATTTCACGCTGCCCGGCGTGGGGTCGAATCCGCCGCTCGCGCTTGCGGCGCTGCGGGGCAAGGTCCTGGTCATGGATTTCTGGGCCACCTGGTGCGTGCCCTGCCGCGCGCAGCATCCAATTCTCGAAAACGTGAAGAAACGCTTCGGCGAAAACAAAGACGTGGTGTTCCTCGCGCTTGACTCCGATGACGATCTTGCGCTCGCGGCGCCGTTTCTCAAGGAGCAGAAGTGGGACCCGGCGTCGTGGTTTGAAGGCGGGCTGGAACGCAAGCTGATGGTCGGCTCCATCCCGACCGTCGTGATCGTCGACCGCAGCGGCAAAGTCTCGAGCCGCATGATCGGACTGATCGAAGACCGCTTCGAGCAGATGCTCACCGAGCGCATCAACGACGCGCTGGCGGTCAGCTCTCGAGATACTGCATCACGGCCATGAAGCCGTAATCCATGTGAAACTGCTGGTGGCAGTGGAAGAGCGACGGCCCGGGCGCGGCCGCCATCAGATCCACTTCCACGATGCTGCGCTTCGGAACCAGCACCACGTCCTTGAACACGCCGGAAGTCTGGCGCCCGGCGAATTTCGTCAGCTCGAAAGTGTGGCGGTGCAGATGGACCGGATGCGACATGTCGCAGCGGTTATCGAAGACCAGGCGGTTGCGCACGCCCGGCTTGACGAAGAACGGATCGGTCTTCGGCCAGGACTTGCCGTTGATCGCCCAGAGATTGCCGTCGTAGCGCGGCTCGAAGACCAGCGGAACGGTATGCGCGGGCTCGGGTGACTGGTTGGAGCCGCCGAAGGCGAGGTAATCCCAGACGAACGGCTGCGGCCTGATCCATTTCGGCCCGCCTGTCGCATCGGCGTACTCGACCACGATGCCCGCGCCGCCGAAGCGCTGCCGGTCGTCTTCCTCGCCGAGGATCCAGATGCCGGGATTTTTCATTTCGACGATGGCGTCGATCCGCTCGCCCGGCCCCATCTCGAGCACCGGCACCTCGACCGGCTTCGCAATCGCGTTGCCGTCGAGCGCCACCACGGAAAAGGTGTGGCCCGCGAGCGCGAGCCGGTGGTTGCCGGTCGCGCTGGAATTGAGAATGCGGAAGAGAATGCGCTGGCCGCGCTTCACGCGGATGGGCTCGCCCGCGCCCAGCATTTTGCCGTTGATGGAGAACGTCCGGTACTCGACGTCGTTCATCATGTCGGTCGAAAAATACGCGTCCCATTCGTGCAGCAGGATGGGGACTTCCTGGTCGTAACGGCCGGGATTGTCGCGCGGCTCGATGATGGCCATGCCGAACTGGCCGGAGTAAGTGCCGCGATTGAGATGCGTGCCGGCCATGGCGTGCGCGTGATACCAGCGCGTGCCGGCGGGCTGCGGCGTGAAGGTGTAACGCCGCTTGTCCTTGCCCTGCACCATCGGGGTGCCTTCTTCATGCGCGCCGTCGACTTCCGGGGGAATCTGAAAGCCGTGCCAGTGCACCATCTCCGGTTCTCTGGTGTCGTTGATCACGTCGACCGAAATCTTTTTCCCCAGAGTCATGCGCAGCAGCGGACCCGGCACCTGGCCGTTATAAGCCAGGGTCCGCACGGTGTGGCCGGGCGCGAGTTCGAGGTCGATTTCGCTGATCTTCAGGGTGATGTCGGCCGGCTGCTGGGCAAGCAGGCGCGGGCCGAGCGAAAGGAGTCCTCCGGTGAGCGATGCGAATTCTCTGCGAGTCATTGTTTGAGCCAGTTGGCGATATCTTCAATCACGGCCGGCGCCACATTGCCCGGCGTCCGGTATTCGGCGGGCGAGCCCGCGCCTTCGCCGGCGATGAAAAGGTGGTTGAGCGCCGGGTAAGTCCGGAAGGCCGCCTGTTTCGAGTCTGCCAGCCCGGCCTTCCACATTCCGAAATCTTCCATTGTGACCTGAAAGTCGCGTTCACCCTGCAGGAACAGCAGCGGGATGCCGAGCCGCTTCGCTTCGCCCGCGGGATCGTAATCCCTGAGATCGACAAAATAAGCCGCCGGCAGTCCCAGCAGCACCGGCGGATGCGGCTTCGAAGCATCCAGATCCCGCACCATTTGAGCCTGCTCCTTCATGGCGTCGAGCCTGCGCTGATCGTCGGCCGAGATGTTGCCGCGAGCCTTCAGCATGAATTCCGTCTGGGCGATGGCGATATCCTCGATGCGGCGCGCGTTGCCCGCCAGCACGATCGCTCCATTCACGTGACTCCGCGCCGCGATCCTCGGCGCCGCATAACCGCCGAGGCTGTGACCCAGCACGAAAACGCGCTTCGCATCCACCTCGGGCTGCTGGCGCAGGAGCGCAACCGCCCGAACCGCATCTTCCACGGTCTCGTCGTTGAGCGTGAACTCGAGCTCGCTCATCTGCGCGCCGTAGACTTTCGTCCGCTTGTCGTAGCGCAGCACCGCGATGCCCCGCGAACCAAGGCCCTCCGCGATATCCGCGAAGATGCGGTTGGCGAACATCGATTCATCACGGTCGTTCGGCCCCGGCCCATGAACCAGGACGATGGCCGGGAACGGCCCTTTGCCTTCCGGGACCGTCAGGGTGCCGGGCAGTTTCCACTGATCGCCGCCGACCGTGACCGCCTTCTCATGGAACAGCGCCGGATTGCTGTAAGCCGGGCGGCTCCAGGTGGGCGGCAGAGGCTGATCCGGCGGACGGAAATGCAGCCCCGCCACCAGGCCGGCCTCGTTGATGGTGAACTGCACGTCCACCGTCGTGTTCGAGAAGTGAGCCGGAAAGCTCACCAGATCGCTTGTGCCCGCGTGCGCCGTCATCGGCGGATCGGCCTTCTCGAAGGCGCCGAAGCCTTTGAGTTCGCCGTCGACACGTTTCGAGAGAAACTCGGGCGTCAGCAGAGCCTTCGCCTCGGGCGTCAGCATCCGGCTGAACTCCTCGTAGCGCCCGGCGAGGAGAGCGTCCAGGGCTTTCTTCGCTACGGCCGCGGGAGGCTCGGCAGCACCGAGCCCCGCGGCCAGAAGGATCGCGGCGAGTAATCGTCTCACTCGATCTGGATCATCCCCGCGCCGGTGATGTCGTTGTTCAGATCGATGGTGCGCTCGAACTTCATCGTCGCCGCATCGTAGACATCGATTTCAAACCCGGCGCCATAGATGTAAAGCTTCTTGCCGTTGGCCGACATACCGAAGCTGAAGCGGGACCGGCAGGCGAACTCGGTCCGGTCCGTCACCTTGTCGGTCGCCAGATCGAAGTGCCAGAACTCGCAGCGCTTGTTGCCGAGCTGGCCCTGCTGCACGACGGTCCACGCGTTCTTCTTGTCCGGCGAAACCTGCAGGCCGGACATCTGCTGCGGCGAGGGCCCGATGGGATTGAACTCCACGTGACGCGTATCCAGATCGAAGTGTGCGATACCGAAGACGCGGTTGTGCACGTAAGGATCGGAGGCGTTGAAGAGCGATACATGCTGGCCCGGCTCGCTGATCGAATCGAGCAGGCCGCCGAAGCCGACGTTCTCCATGCCGGGCTCATCGGGTTTGGCGAGATCGATGCGGTCGATCACCTTGAAGTCGGTAGTGCTCAGGATCACGACCTTGTCGCGGAACTGATAGAGGTACTTGCCGTCCTTTGAAATCTCCATGCCGCCGCGGAAACCGCCGCCGCCCTGGCCCTCGTCCTCCTTCGCCATGTCGAAGGTCTTCGAAATCTTCTGGGCGGCAAGATCGATGATCGTGTACTTCGGCTTGTCGATGTCATAGTGATCGGCCAGCTTGGTGATGGCGGTGGTGATCGTATAGAGGTATTTGCCGGAAGGGTCGGGCGTTCCGCCGTTGAAGCGATAGTGCACCGTGGGCGTATTGAGCACAAAGTGATTGGTTACTTTGTGCGTCGCCACATCGATCACTTCGATGCCGCTGTGATCGTTGGTGGTCACGTAAATCGTCTTCTTGTCCATCGACAGACGGATGCCTGTCGGCAGACCGGTGACGAGCGGAATGCGGTCGACGATCTGGCCCTTCACGTCGTCGAACACGAGAACGGAGCTCGGATAAGCTCCCATGAATATCGTCGAGGCGCTCGCCGAAGACACCAGGCCGGCGGCGGCCAGACATATGATCGCGCTGAATGATCTCATGATGGAAAAAGTCCTTTCGATGGGAAAACAGTTCGATCTATGGGAAAACCAGATCCAGGTTGCGCCAGTCCTTGGTCGCCGCCGCGCACTTGCTGGCCCAGTCCGGATAGTTGTTCAGATGATCCGGAACCTGCGCCGGCCAGAAGCAGGTGACGTAGCAATCGTAGATATCGCGCTCCACCGGCTGGCAGAGTCCGGCGGTTCCGCCCGCGGAGTCCACTTCCCATCCGGGCGAGAACGAAAGCGTGCAACCCATCGGCACATGCGGCCGTGGCTGCTGCTGGTTCTGCTGCAGGGCGACTACATCCGCGGCGCTGGCCGCAACTTTCTCCTCGATGCGACGGGCTTTTTTGTTGACCGCGCGCAGGTGCTTCATAGTCCCTTCCTTTCGGCAAACTGTTCCAGAAAACCGGGGTTTTCGGCGCTTATCGCGGCATAGATACGCAGACAGGTCTCAGTCCAGTCGCGGATCCAGTCGCAGTAATGGAGGTTGGCGTGACCGGTGTCGCCGTACCTCACGAACGCCTCATGATGGCAGCCACCCGCGCAGAGCGGACGCGCCCAGCAGGTGTGGCAGTCGTACTTCGAATTGATGTGGCCGCGCGTCAGAAAATCGCTCTGTTTCGCGCGATCGATGCCTGTCGAAATGTGTCCGAGAGAATGCGTGTCGGAATCGACGAAGCGATGGCATGGCGCGAGATCGCCCGACGGGCCGACGCCCACGAGGCCCAGCCCGGCGCCGCAGGGATGCGATTTGTTCACGCCCTGCACCAGCTCGGCGATGGTGTCGCTCACGTTGGTGAATCCGTGCATCTCGCCGCGCAGCGCATATTCGAGCCATTCATCGGCCAGAACATGGAACTGCTCGAGCACCCCGTCCATGCCCTTCTCGTTGATCGAGTAGAGGCGGTTGGGCGAAGTGGTCACCGGCGCGAAGCCGACTTCGTGGAAACCGAGATCGTTCTTCAGATGGCGGAAGATGCGAACCACGTCGGTCACGCCGTTGGTCAAAGTGACGCGGGCCACGATGGGCCGTGTCCGGTGATTGGCGATCAGCGCCCGGACGCGCGGCTCGATGATGTCGTAACTGCCGCGGCCGTTCGAGAAGATCCGCATCTTGTTCTGCAGATCCGGCGGACCGTCCATGCTGACGGTGACGCCGATGCGGTTCTGCGAAAGGAACTCGATGATGGCGGGCGTGAGCAGCGTCGCGTTGGTCGTGAGGCTGAAATCGATCGACCGCCCCTGCGCCGCGCACTGCTCTTTCGCGTAGCCGACCACTTCCTTGAGCAGGCCGAAGTTCATCAGGGTCTCGC
>DASPQQ010000234.1:0-7823 GCA_035624885.1 Bryobacteraceae bacterium
ACGGCAAGCTCATCCGCATTCCGATTCCGCCGCTCACCGAAGACCGGCGCAAGGAACTGGCGAAGAAACTGCACACGATCGCCGAAGAGCATCGCGTGGCCATCCGCAACGTCCGCCGCGACTCAAACGACCACGTCAAGAAGCTGCTGAAGGACAAGAAGATCGCCGAAGACGAAGAGCGCCGCGCGCTCGACGAACTGCAGAAGCTGACCGACGCCAATATGGCGAAGGTCGACCAGCTCGCCCGCGCGAAGGAAAAAGAGATCCTCGAGCTGCGGTAAGCAACGCGTGATATGTACCCGCGCCTTCAGAGACTGTGTGAGAACTGCACTCAGGGCCTCTGCTCCTAAGTAGCCACTGAGGAAAACCGGGACAGACTCCTTTTTCGCGTTACAAAACTTCTGCGTGAGAGCCGGGACGGCGCGAAAAAGGTTGTCTGTACCGGATTTCCGGACCACGCTCGCAGCCGAATACCCGTGAACCGGAGTTCTCACACAGACTCTTCAGGCGCGGCTGCCGGGGATTCGGGTGAACAGACCCAAACGCACCTGAAGGCGCGTGTACATCAGTTCTCCGCTTTCTTTGCGACCAGGGATTGAGGATCCAGCATATGGTGCGGCTGGAAAACCTCCGGGCTCCAGGTGACGCCCTGCGGGAACTCCATCTCGACGCGGCAGCCGAATTCGTGTTTCGCCACCAGCGTGACGGTGGCGGGAAAGCGGTTCTCGCCGCACTCGAGTTCAACCGTCTCGCCGGTTTCGAGAACATCGTCCGTTTCGATGGCGGCCCCGTTGGTCCAGATCTCCTCGAGGTTGACGGTGCTTTGTCTGCTGCCACGTTTCAGAACGACCAGTTCCGAACAGAGAAATCGCATCACGGCGGATCACGCTCCCTTTGCTGTACATCGTAATGGAAAATAGAGGGGCCTGGGCGATAATGACGGATTGACCTCCCTCAGTATTCTACGGGTGCCCGGTTCCAGCGCCAATCTGGGCCCTGGTTTCGACGCTCTCGGCATCGCCCTCAACGTGTTTCTGGAGTGCCGTTTTTCGCCGGCGGCCACGCTCTCCATCCGGGTGACGGGGCGCGATGCGAACCTCATTCCCGCCACGGCTGAAAATCTCATCTGGCAGACGGCGCTTTCCGTCGCGGCGCGGGCGCATAAACCGCTGCCGGCGGTCCAGCTGGCGATCCATAACGAGATTCCGATCGGCAAAGGGCTCGGTTCAAGCGCGGCGGCGCTGACGGCCGGCGTGGTGATTGCCGAGAAGCTGCTCGATCTGCGCTGGCCGAAATCGCGCATTCTCGATGAGGCCGCGCGGCTGGAAGGGCATCCGGATAACGTAGCCGCCTGCGTGCTGGGCGGGGTCGTTGCAGCCGCGGTCGAGCCGAGCGGCGTCACCAGGTCGATCCGGCTCGACATGCCGAAGAACTTCGAGATCGCCGTCGTTGTGCCCAACTACGCGGTCCCGACCAAGGAAGCGCGCGCCGTGCTGCCGGACTGCTTCGGGATCGGCGACGTCGTCTTCAACATTCAGCGTTCGGCGCTGCTGATTGCGGCGCTTGCCACCGGCGACGCGTCGGTCTTTCCCGCGGCGCTCGATGACCGGCTGCACCAGCCGTTCCGTGCCGCGCTGGTTCCGGGTCTTGCGGAGATTCTGCGGCTGCGCGCGCCGGGCCTGCTCGGCTGCACGCTGAGCGGAGCGGGGCCGGGTGTGCTCGTCTTTTACGAAACCGGCGCGGAGAACGTGTGCGGCCTTGTGCGTGACATCTTCGCCATGAACGGCTGCACGACCGAAGTCGTGTCATCCGGGGTCTCGCGCAAGGGCTACGAGTTTGCTTGAGTGGTCCAGTTAAGCCCGCTGCAGTCAAGCTCGCCTTCTGCTCCGGAACCGGCGATCTGAACCGGAGCCTGATCGAGCGGCTGCGCTCGATCTATCCGGAACTCCCGCTCTGGGTGGTTTCGGATTTCCCTCCCGACGCGAGTGATCTGAAGTGGCTGCCATGGCACCAGAACCGCTCGCTCCGGCTGAATCTGGAAAAGACGCGCGCGGCGCTCAGAGGCAGGTCGATCCGGCTCGCCGCCGTGATGCTGGCTCCGAACGTTCCGTTCCGGCGGATGCGCCTCGCCGCGCTTCTGCTCTCGCCGCGCGGGTTCATGGCGTTCAACGAGAATCTGGATCATTTCATGCTGCGGCCGCGATCCTTGCCGGCGATGGCGCGGCACGTGGTCTGGCGGATCGGCAATTACCTTCGCGAAAAAATGGGGGCAGACTCCTTTTTCCGCGGCGTGGACCGCCAGTCTTCTCCGCAATCCGTCGCGGAAAAAGGCTGTCTGTCCCCATTTTTTCCCGAGACGACGAGTTCGCTTCCCGGCAAACCTCAATCGGAGAAGCCGCGGGTTCTGATCCTGAGCCCTTATCTGCCGTTTCCGCTGTCGCATGGCGGCGCGGTGCGGATGTACAACCTGATGCGGCGCGCGGCGCAGGATTTCGATCAGATTCTGATAGCGTTCGGCGATGAGGTGCCGCCTCAAGTGCTGGAGATCTGCGTGGAGGTGACGCTGGTGAGCCGGGTCGGACGCCATGAGTATCCTTCGACGGGCCGCCCGGATACGGTGGAGGAGTTCGATTCGCCCGCGTTTCACGCCGCGGTGCGCCAGGCGGTTGCGAAGTGGAAGCCGGCAGTGGCGCAACTGGAGTTCACCCAGATGGCCCAATATGCATCCGATTGCCGGCCCGCAAAGACGATTCTGGTGGAGCACGACATCACATTCGACCTCTATGAACAGCGGCTCGGGCTGGCGGACGACTGGGAGGTTGCGTATCAACTGAAGCTCTGGCGCCGGTTTGAGCAGGACGCGTGGAAGCGTGTCGATCGCGTTGTCACGATGTCGGAGAAAGACCGGCGGCTGGTGGGTGAGCGCGCTGTGGTGATTGCGAATGGCGTCGATCTCGAGCGTTTCCGGCCTGTCGCGGCCGAGCCCGAGCCGCGGCGGATTCTGTTCATCGGATCGTTCGCGCATCTGCCGAACCTGCTGGCGCTCGAGTTCTTCCTGAATCGCGTCTGGCCTTCGCTGAACGATGTGACGCTGCACATCATCAGCGGCGCCCGGCATGAGTATTTCCTCGATTTCTACCGCGAACGGGTCAAGGTGGATCTGGCTCAGCCTCGCATCGAACTGGAAGGGTTTGTTTCCGATGTGCGGCCTGCCTATATCCGCGCGACGGTAGTGGTGGCGCCCCTCACCGCATCGGCCGGCACCAACATCAAGGTACTGGAGGCAATGGCGATGGGCAAGGCTGTGGTGAGCACTCCGGCGGGCGTCAACGGCCTCGACCTTTCGCCGGGCAGGGACATCCTCGTGACCGGCGACATGGCCGCGGCGATCAACGATCTGCTCGATCATCCCGGGCGGCGGCACGCGATCGAGCAGGCCGCACGCGATACTGTCGAACGGGACTTCGGCTGGGATCCGATCGCGCGCCGTCAGGCGGAACTTTATCGAACATGCGCTTCGTTATCGTCCACTACCACATCCTGAAGAACGCCGGTTCGACGATCGAGGATATTCTCGACCAGAGTTTCGGCGAACGCTTCGCCCGGTTCGACCGGACCGAACGGGATGCCGTGATCACGCCGGCGGAGTTGCTGGATTACATCGAGAGCCATCCTTCGCTGACGGCTGTTTCCAGCCATCAGATCCGTTATCCGCTGCCGGAGAAGAAGGGGATTCTCTTCTATGACATCTGCTTCCTGCGCGATCCCGTCGATCGCGTGCGGTCGATGTATGACTACTACCGGCAGAGTCCCGACCCCGGCGATCCGGTCAGTGATCTCGCCAATACGCGCGATCCGGGCGGTTTTGTGGCGGGGATGGTGCGGGAGAATCCCCTGCAGATTCGCAACGTGCAGGTGAACCTGATCGCCTGCGCGGGCGACAGCGATGAGCCGAATCGCGCGGATCTCGAACTCGCGGCCGCGCGGATGCGGGATGCGTCGTTTCCGGGCGTGGTGGATTGCTTCGATGAAAGTATCCGGGCCGGTGAATATTTTCTGCGGCAGGTGTTTTCCGAACTCAACTGCTCTCTGCCGCCGGTGAATGTCTCGGCAGGGCTCGGCGGGACGGTCGAATCGCGGACGGCCCGGCTGCGCGAGGCCTGCGATCCGGAGATCTTTGCCGAACTGCTGCGCCTCAACGAACTCGACTTCGAGCTGGTCGAGCGGACGCGCGCCGAAGTGCGGCGGCGCGCGGCGCTGATCCGGCCGGAGCCCGCGCCGCGGTCATCCGGTCAGACGCTCTTCGATGCGGCCTTTTATCTGCGAAAGAATCCGGATGTGGCGGCGGCCGGCATCGATCCGTGGAAGCATTATCAGAGGCACGGCGCGGCGGAAGGGCGCAAGCCGCATCCGTGGTTTCAGCCGGAGTTTTACCGCAAGCCGCTCGAACATTTCCTGCGGACGGGAGTAGGCAGTCCGCACCGGCTGTTTGACGCGAATGCGTGCCCGGATCCAGTGGGTTTTCTGACGGCCGCGCGGACCGGAGGGCAGGGCATCGAGATCGACGACGTTGTTCTTCGGACGGAAGAGATCGGGAACCCGCCCGAGCATCTGAAAAGGTTTCTCGAGGCTACAAATACCGGCCAGATCCGCGCTAATCTGAAGTGAGGGAGGGTCACAGTCGATGGCCAAAGGAATGGATCGCAGGAAAGAAACCAAAAAGCCCAAAAAGGACAAGAAGTAAGTAAGAAAGATAAGAAGTAGTCACCCAGGGGGCGCGCTCCGCCCCCCTGTTGTTCCCATGCGAGTTTTGTTTCTGATCGCCGCTCTCTCCGCCACTTTCGCGGCCACCCTGGCCGCCGCCAGTTTCCGGCTGTACATGAAGGACGGCGAGACCCACCTGGTGCGTGAATACAGGGTGGAAGGCGACACCGTCCGCTTTTACAGCATCGACCGCAGCGAGTGGGAAGAAGTTCCGGCGGAACTGGTCGACCTGAACAAGACTGAAGCGGACAACAATGCCCGCCAGGCGACGATCGCGAAGCAGGTGCAGGAGCAGGCGGACGAGGATGCCGCCGCGAAGGCGGCGAAGGCGGAAATCCGCAAGATCCCGACCGATCCCGGGCTGTATCGCCTCGAGAACGATCAGCTGCGCATCTTCAAGGAAATCGATTCGGTGGTGCACAACGAGAAGGCGAAGAACACGCTGAAGCGGCTTTCGCCGCTTCCGGTGTTCGATGGCAAAGCCACGCTCGAGATTCCGGGCGAGCGTTCCGAAAACGTGATCACCGGCGAGGACCGGCCGGAGTTCTTTCTGCAGGTGTATTCGTTCGAACCCTTCGCCATTGTGAAAGCGACGCCGCAGAAGGGCGTGCGGGTGCTCGAGAAGATCAGCGTGGAGCCGATCACAAAGATGATTTCCGAGGAGCGCTCGACGGTCGAGATTTTCCAGAAGGAACTCTCGGATACGGGCCTCTTCAGGATCTGGCCGCAGGAGCCGCTGCCGAAGGGCGAATACGCGGTCGTCGAATACACCGAAGGCAAGATGAACCAGCGCGTCTGGGATTTTCGCATCGAGTAAACATCGGAGTGCGAAAATCTGAGGGATGCCCCCTGATCATCGCAAGCCGGTCCGCGTCCGCCGCGTCGACAAGTGCCACACCGTTCACGAGATTTTTGAGCATTGCCTGCCGGCGTTCGGCGGGGCGATTCTGCGCCGCGTCTACCACATCCTCGACCGCGCGATCGCTTCGAAGTGCCCGCTGACGCTCTCGATTTCCGGGCCGGTGACGGTCTCCGGACAGCATCAGGCCTGGCTGATTCCGCTGCTTGAGACCGGCTGGGTGGCGTATATCAGCACCACTGATGCGGTGTGTTATCACGACGGGCACCGCAGCCTGAACGCGCACACCGAAGACCCGATCTACGAAGTGCCGATCTTCGGCGATGACGGCAAGCTGCGCGATGAAGGCGTGATCCGCGTGACGGACATGGGCTTCGACGAGGAAGTGCTGCTCGATCAGGACAAGTTCCTGAGCGCGGTTTTGCAGCGGCCGGAGTTTCAGAAGACGATGACCGGGACCGAGCTGCGCTACCGCCTGGGCGCGTATTACGCGCAGCAGGAAGTGCGGAATCGCGTGGATGCCGGGCTGCTTTCAACGTGCAATCGCCTGGGGATCCCGATCTTCGTGGGTGCGCCATCGGATGGCAGCGTGTTCCTCAATTCGATGAAGCTCTGGGCCATGAAGCAGGCGGGGCTGATTCCGGATTACAAGTTCGATCTGGATCTGCACGGCGAGGTGTTCGAAGCCTGCGCTTATCACTACTGGGGATTGTTCGAGAGCGAGGCGAAGGGAATCGCGACGCTGATCCTCGGCGGCGGCGTGCCGAAGAATTTCAATCTGCAGCCGGAGCCGGCGCTGGGGCAGGTGCTGGGTCTGCCCGACGTGCGCGGCTATGAGTTCGACGTGCAGATTACGACAGCTCCGGTGACGGACGGGTCGTTGTCGTCCTGTCCTCCGGCGGAGGCGGTGACGTGGGGGAAGGTTGACAAGGATACGTATCAGCAGTCGACCGAGAGTATGCCGGCGGATTACTCGGTGGTGATGCCGTTTCTGGTGAAGGCTCTGATGGAGAAGCATGGGCATCGCGAGCCTTACCGGTTGTATGAGAAGCGGGATCAGTTGACGGCTGCGCTCCGCGAGGCAGTGGCGAAGAATCGGGAGTGGCTGGCGGAGAGTTTGAATTATCCGGTGTGAAGGGCGTAGGATTTGGGCTCTTTGAGCGGCGCTGCGGCCAACCAGTAAATCAAGGTATCTGACAAGCCGCATCGGAGCGCCGCTGTTCCTGCTGACGTTACCACGAAATCCTGCTAAACTAAACTTAGTCGAGTCCTATGAAAACGGTTAATATTCATGCCGCCAAAACCCATCTTTCCGGACTGGTGGAGGAGGCTGCCGCAGGCGAGGAGATCATCATCGCCAAAGCGGGTAAGCCGGTGGCGCGGCTGACTGCGCTCGAGAAACCGTCGTTTCGGAGCGCTTTCGGAGCGCTGAAAGGCCGTATTCATGCGTCCGACGATTTCGATGCTCCGTTGCCGCCGGAGGTCCTGAAGGGATTCGGCATCGGCAAGTGAATCTTCTGCTGGACACTCATGTCCTGATCTGGTGGTTGGAGAAGAGTCCGCGTCTGGGAGCGGTTGCGAGGAAGACGCTTCTGAGCGCGACGACCCATCCGGTGGTCAGTGCGGCTTCGATCTGGGAGATCGCGATCAAGGCTTCTATCGGGCGTCTTGACCTCACCGATCCGATGGAGGCGTGGGTGTCGCGTCTCCACGAGGAGTGGGGCGTGCATGCCCTGCCGATCACGTTCGACCACGCAGCGACTGTCCACGATTTACCGGCGCACCACAGCGACCCCTTCGATCGATTGCTGGTAGCTCAGGCGCAGTGCGAGAATCTGACGATTATCACGGCCGATTCTGCGTTTGCCGCTTACGATGTGCGGACGATCGACGCGCGGAAGTGAAACAGACGCGGCTGAAGAGACTGTGTGAGAACTGCGCTTAGGGCGTTTGCTCCTGAGTAGCCACTGAGGAAAATCGGGACAGACTCCTTTTTCGCGTTACAAAACTTCTGCGTGAGAGCCGGGACGGCGCGAAAAAGGTTGTCTGTACCACGGCCGTCCGGTTGAGCAGATGTGATTGGGCGATAACTATCGGCAAGTGTGTGAGATAGGCTCGGTGCTGATCATGATCGATTTCAGCGCAAGTGAAACCTGGAGCAGCCAGAATGGCCTTCATGAACGAAGGTCGAATGGTTTTT
>DASPQQ010000235.1:0-2482 GCA_035624885.1 Bryobacteraceae bacterium
AGGCTGTGGGAAAGGGCATGGATCGGCCGCGTCGTGCCCAGATCCGCGTGCTGCACCATCCCCACGAAAGCGAGGTCGCGCACCGGATCGATCCAGAACCACGTTCCCGCGATGCCGAACCAGCTGAACGTGCCGGTCGAAACCGAATCGCCCGCCGCCGCGGCATCCATCACCACCTGGAAATCCATGCCCCAGCCCGTGCCCGCCTGCATCGTTTTCAGCGGGTCGGGATTCACGTGATTGGTGCGCATCATTTCCACCGTGCGCGGCGCGAGCAGCCGCACGCCGTTCAACTGGCCGCCCTGCAGAAACATCTCGCAGAAGCGCGCATAATCCATGGCGGTCGAGAACAGCCCGCCGCCGCCCGAAGCCCCGAGCGGCACCACCGCCGGGTCCGGCCGGTTCGTATCCACCGCGAGATTCTCGCCGTGGCCCGTATGCACCTGCGCGAACCGCGCCAGCTTTTCCTTCGGCACGTAGAACCCGGTGTCCTTCATGCCCAGCGGATCGAAAATGCGCTTCTTCGCAAATTCGGCAAAGCTCATGCCGGAGAACTTCTCGATCAGGTAACCCTGCACATCGACCGCGATGCTGTACGACCAGCGCGTGCCCGGCTGCGCGAGCAGCGGGATCTTCGCGAGCCCGTCAATCATGTTCTGGAGCGGGGCATTGGCATCGAGCACCTTGTTCTCGATGATCATGCGGTCCACCGGATTGTTCGCGCTCAGCACATAGCCGAGGCCGGCCGTGTGGGTCATCAGCTCGCGCATCGTCATGGAGCGCCGCGCGTCTTCAAGCTTCGGCGACCCGTCGTCATTTTTTCCCGTGTAAACCTTCAGCTTGCTGAACTCGGGAATATACTTCGACACCGGATCGTTGATCTGCCACTTGCCTTCCTCGTAGAGCATCATCATCGCCACGCCGGTCACCGGCTTGCTCATCGAGTAGATGCGGAAGATCGAGTCTTTCTGGACCGGGTCCGGCTTGCGCACATCGAGCCTGCCCGTGGAGTTGAAATCGACCACCTTGCCATGACGTTCGGCCAGCCAGACCAGCCCGGCTACCTGCTTGTCTTCGACCAGCTTCTTCATGCCGGCGTCGAGGCGCGTCAACCGCTCCGCCGACATCCCGACGGACTCGGGCGCAGCCATTGCGAGGTCGCGGCCGCGTTGCACCTCCGCGACCTTGACGGCCGGGCGCGCTGTCTGAGCAAACGAGGCGACCGGCAACGTGAGAGCAAGCAAACTGACGGAAAGACGCATGCAAACGATGATATCCCGAAATTCTGCGATAAGATGCCCAATCATGCAGATGACCCGCTATGCCCTCCTGGCCCTTATGGCCGGATCGATGTTCGCGCAGATGAGCCGTGAACAGATCGACAAGGCGATGGACGAGCACATCGTGAAGGCCCGCAATGCCGCCGGGCTCGATTTCACCGACGTCCTCGCCCGGCTGTGCGTTGTGCCGGCCCGGTTCCCGCTCGAAGTCCGCGATGCCGCCCCTGGCCCGCCTCCGGCGCGCGACACCTGGTACATCGGGCCGGCGAAAGTCTTCGACAATGTGTATTTCGTCGGCTCGAAGATCCACAACTCCTGGGCCGTCGTGACGAGCCAGGGGATCATCATCCTCGACACGCTGTACACGTACAACTCGGAAGAGGAGATCGTGGGCGGCCTGAAGAAGCTCGGGCTCGATCCGAACCAGATCAAATACGTGATCATCACCCACGCCCATGGCGACCACGTGGGCGGCGCCAAGCTGCTGCAGGACATGTTCCACGCCCGCGTGGTGATGGGCGCGCCGGACTGGGATTCGATCGAAGCCTCGAAGAACGGCTATCCGGCCGGCAAGCCGAAGCGCGACATCGTCGCCGACGATGGCCAGAAGATCACGCTGGGCGAGGAGACGATCACGATCGTGACCACCCCCGGCCATACCAAAGGCACGCTCTCCATGATCTTCCCGGTGAAAGACAACGGCCGCACCCTGATGGCGGTCTATTCCGGCGGCACGGCGTTCAACTTCCCGAGCACCGGTCCGAACTTCGATATCTACATCAACTCGCAGCGCAAGATCGCGGCGGCTGCAGCGGCGGCGGGCGCGACGGTATTTATGTCGAACCACACCGAGTTCGATGGCGCCGTACCGAAGATCAAAATGATGGCCGCGCGGCAGCCCGGCGAGCCGCATCCGTTCGAGATCGGCGCGGCGGCGATCCAGCGCTACTTCACGACCACCAGCGAGTGCGCCGAAGCGGCTAAGCTGCGCTTCTCGCTGCCTGAATGAAGTCCGCGGCGGCGATCACGTCGCCGCGCCGGCTGAAGTATCTGGTGAGCAGAGCCGTGTGCAACTCGGCGTCGAGATCGGCGCAGAGATCTGAGATCACCGTGACGTTGTAATCCGCGTCGACCGCATCGACCAGCGTCGACAGCACCACGCCGCTGGTCGCGATGCCGAACAGGACCAGCGACTCGACTCC
>DASPQQ010000236.1:0-2699 GCA_035624885.1 Bryobacteraceae bacterium
ATTGCGCCGGTTTCCACCCTGGTCAAGTGGTTTCCGGACAAGCGCGGCCTGATGGTCGGGCTGGCCGTGATGGGTTCCGGCATCAGCACGCTGTTCTGGAGCCCGATCATCGAAACGCTGGTGGGCCACAACGCAGCGGCGTATCACGACACGATCCCGCGCACGTTCCTCATCATGTCGACGATCTTCCTTGTCGCGATTGTCGGTCTCGCGCAGCTTTATAAGGATCCGCCTCCGGGATGGAAACCGGACGGCTGGGATCCGCCCACTGAAATCCATCGCGCGACGAAGGCCAGCGCGGCGCAGATGTTCTCGACCTGGCAGTTCTGGGTGCTGTGGACGGTCTTCCTGCTCGGGACCTCGGTCGGCACGACGGCCATCGCGCAGGCCGCGCCGCTCATTCAGGAAGTGGCCGGCACCAACACTCCGATCACCATCGGACTCGCCATCGGCATCATGGGCATCGCGAACGGCGTGGGCCGGCTGAGCTGGGGCGCGGTTTCCGACCGCGTTGGACGCAGGATGACGCTGGTGGCGATGGCCGCCGTTTCCGTCATCGCGTGCCTCGCCTTCCTGCGTTCGGCCACGAATTTCTGGCAGGTGGTGGCGGGGCTTTGTCTCGCGGCTTTCTCCTACGGCGGCTACCTCGCGCTGATGCCTGCGTTCTCGGCGGATTATTTCGGGCAGGCGCATATTGGCGGAAATTACGGGCTGCTCTTCTCGGCGTGGGGCATTTGCGGATTCCTGTTCCCGCTTTACTCGGAGACGATGCTCGACCGCGCGCGCGAAGCCGGTCATCTGATGCTCGGCTACCAGGATCTCTATCTGCAGCTCGCCATCTTCGCGGCGGGGGTTGCGGTGCTCGGGTTCACGCTGCGTCCGCCGCAGATATTCAAAAGGGCCTAGAACCTTGCCGCAACACGGGGACAGGCTAAACGGGCACCTTTTTCCGCTTTCGGGCCGTTGATTCTGCTTTATGCCTCTCGACGAAAAAAGGCTGCCAGTTCTGCCTGTCCCCGTGTTGCGCAGTGCGATCCTGGCGATCCTCTTCGCCGCTTCACTCGACGCACGCGTCACGCGTCTCGCGATCGAAAACCGCCAGCCTGGCGGAGCCGGTTACGAACGGCTCAGCGGCCACGTTTACGGCGAACTCGATCCGCACGATCCGCTGAACGCCATCATCACCGATCTCGGCTCCGCGCCCCGCAACGCGCGCGGCATGGTGGAATACTTCGCGACGTTCGTGATCGCGAAACCCGCCGACATGTCGAAAGCCAGCGGCCTGCTCTTCTATCAGGTGCCGAATCGCGGCAACGGCAACGTGATCGAAAGCCGCGGCGATGTGAGCGTCATCAGCGGCTGGCAGGGTGATCTCACGCCGCGCAACGGACTGCAAACCATCACAGTGCCGATCGCGAAAGGCCTCACCGGACCGGCGCTCGTCCGCTTCTACAACATGCCGGCGGGAACGAACACGCTCCCCATGGGCGCGGGGATCGGCGATCCGGTCTTGCGGCCGGCTCCGGTGACGCTCGATACCGCGAAAGCAACTCTGACGCGACGCGCCTCCGAAACGACCGCGGTGACCCCGATCGCGTCATCCGACTGGGCGTTCGCCGATTGCACGAAAGCCGCCTTCCCCGGCCTGCCCGATCCTTCAAAGGTCTGCCTCAAGGGCGGGTTCGATCCGCAGTATCTTTACGAGCTCGCTTACACCGCGAAAGATCCGCTCGTGCTCGGTATCGGTTACGCGGCCACGCGCGATCTCAATTCGTTCCTGCGTTACGACACGTCGGTTGCGAATCCTGTCGCGGGCAAGATCAAATTCGCCATCGCCGCGGGCACTTCGCAATCCGGCAATTTTCTGCGCAGCCTGCTGCATCTCGGATTCAATCAGGATGAAACCGGCCGCATCGTCTTCGACGGCATGAACACCAACATCGCGGCGCGGCAGAATCCGATGAACTTCCGCTTCGCCGTGCCCGGCGGCGCGGCGAACCTCTATGAGCCAGGCAGCGAAGCCGTCGTCTGGTGGAGCGATTACGAAGACACGGTGCGGCATCGCCCCGCCGCCGGTCTGCGCGACCGCTGCAACGCGACCCAGACTTGCCCGAAAATTGTCGAGACGTTCGGCTCTTCCGAATTCTGGGGACTGCGCATGTCGCCCGATCTTGTCGGCACCGATGCCAAAGCGGATATTCCGCTGCCGCCGAACGTGCGCCGCTATTACAATCCCGGCGTCACGCACGGCGGCGGACGCGGCGGTTTCAAACTCGAATCGCCGGCGCGCGGTTGTCTGCTGCCGGATAATCCGAATCCCGCTTCGGATACCGTGCGCGCCATCACTGCCGCGCTCATCGACTGGGTCATGAACGGAACCCTCCCGCCGCCCAGCCGTTATCCGCGTCTCGATCGCGGCGAGCTTGTTCCGGCCACGAGCGCCGCCATGGGCTTCCCGCTCATCCCCGGATGGCCCACGCCGGACAACATGGTTAACACCGTGCTCGTTTACGACTTCGGCCCGGAGTTCAATTACAACGATCTCTCGGGACTCATCACCATCCAGCCGCCGATCGTCAAAGGCATCGTCCCGACGCTCGTCCCGCGCGTCAATCAAGACGGCAACGAAACGAGCGGCATTCCGTCGGTGCTGCATCAGGCGCCGCTCGGAACCTATCTCGGCTGGAACGTGACGGCCA
>DASPQQ010000237.1:0-12462 GCA_035624885.1 Bryobacteraceae bacterium
TCTGCGCCGCGCCCCGCTGATATTCGCCGCCACCACCCCTCCGACGGTGCCATCCTCCGCCCACGGCCCTTCGAGAGGAATCATCTGCCCGTGCTTCGCCAGTTCCGCATTCAGCTCGGCGAACGGCATGCCCGCTTCCACGCTGATCGTCAGATCGCGCGGCTCATAGCTGAGGATGCGCCGCATCGCCACCGTCGTGATGCGCACATCGGCAGCGGCCGGCGTGCCCGCCATCAGATGTTTGGTGTTGGCCCCGAACAGCTCAATCGCCTGGCCGGCCGCGGCCGCAGCGGCCAGCGCATCCCGCAGTTCTTCGGGTCTGCTCGGATAGAGCGTCTCGGGCAACCCTCTACTCTATCCGATCAGTCCGCTATTCGGCTGCGGGCTGGGGTACGGTTTTGGTCGCTTTTTCGAAAAGGAAGTTGAGCGTCTTCTCGGTCTGGATATGCGAAGCAATCCGGTCCGCCGTCCCATCTTCGGCGTACTTCCTCCGCGCCGTGGCGATGGGTTCGCGGTTCTGCCGCGCCAGATGTTCCACTTCGTGGTCCACTTCTTCCTTCGTCACCCCGATGGCTTCCCGCTCGGCGACCTTCGTCAGAATCAGAGACGCCTTCACTTCGCGCAGAGCGGAATCCCGCTGCGCGGTCCGGATCTTCTCCCAGTCGAGGTTGAGCGATTTCGGATCCACGCCCTGCTCCGCCAGCGCCCGCAGACGGTTGTTCACGCGGTTCTCGATCTGCCGTTCGACAAACACTTCCGGCACCGGAAAATCGTTCGCGTCGACCAGCTTGTCCACCAGCTTGTCCTTCGCCGTCCGCTGCGCCTCGGCTTCGCGCTGCCCGTAGAGGCTCTTGCGCACCGCTTCCCGCAGTTCGTCGAGCGTGCGGAAATCGCCCAGATCCTGCGCGAAATCGTCGTTGATCTCCGGCAGTTCCCTGCGCCGCAGCCCTTTCACTCTGACGCTGAACCGCACCGTCTTCCCGGCCAGCTTCTCGCTGCTGTAGTCTTCCGGATAGTCGACGTCGAATTCCTTCTCATCGCCCGGCGAAGCGCCCCGCAGATTTTCGGTGAATCCCGGCAGCGTCTCGGCGCCGGCAATCTGCACCACCACTTCGTCGGACTTGATGGGCGGCTCCGCTCCCGCCATGCTTTCGAGCGCGATCACCGCGTAATCGCCGTCCTGAATGGCGCGCGGCTCTTCATTGACGAACGTGGCCTTGTTTTCGCGCAGCTCCTCGATGCGCTTCGTCACATCCTCGTCGGTCACTTCCGGCGCCGCGTACTCCACCTCCACGCCCGTGTATTCGGCCAGGCTGAACTCCGGATACACCTCGAACGTGGCTTTGAAGCGCAGCGGCTCGCCGTCGTGGAAGTGAACATCGGAAATGCTCGGCTGCCCGACCACCCGCAGATTCTCTTCCTTCGCCTTCGCGTTGAAATACTCGGGAACCAGCGTCTCGAGAACCTTCTGCCGGATATCGCCCGCCCAGTTGCGCCGCACCAGCGACTCCGGCACCTTGCCCGGCCGGAAGCCCGGCATGCGCGCCTGCTGCTGGAACTTCTTTGCGACCTTGCCGGTCTCGGCCTCGACTGCCTCGACGGGAATCGAAATCTCAAGCTCGTGCTTACAACCCTCTACGAATGCCAACGCGGATCTACCTCGCTGATTTACATCTGCTGATTTACATCTGCCGATTTACATCCGGAAGATGAGTCGGAACCCGGCAAAGCGGGAACCGAAGCCCAGAATATCAGGTCCGGAACACCAGGTTATTTGAGGGCGTCGTCCAGCGCCCGGACCAGGTCGTCTTCGAGGATGGTCTCGACCAGCGTCTGGCCGCCCACGAAGACCGCCGGGAGGCGCGTCACCGAACGCGCCGCGCCCGTCGCCAGATCCTGATCCACGAGCGCCGCGAGCCGCGGGTCGCTGACCGCGCCAACAATGCCGCGCGGATCCAGTCTGTTGCGCGCGGCGAACTCGGAAAGCCACGCCTTCAGGTTCTGCGCCGTGACGCTGTTCTGCTCCGCCATGATCTCGCGCCGGAAGGCGATGCCGGCGTCGTGATCCTGTTCATAGACCCAGCGCCCCGCCATCGCCGCCTGGCGAGCCCACTCATGCTTCCCCAGCGGGAAATCGCGATGAACGAACGCCACGCGGCTTCCGTACCTCGGCAGGATCTTCTCATCGAGCAGCGTCCGCAGCTTCGCGCAGTCGGAACACTGCAGATCGCCGTAAATGATGACTCTGACCGGACTCTGCGGATTGCCTTCGGTCACATCGCTCCGGCCGGCCGCGAGCAACGGCCCGGCGGCCAGCATCGCCACGAGTACCGCCAGCCTCACAACAGCACGGGGTTCTGCAGCCGGAAGGTCAGCCGCGTTTCGGACGGAATCCTCACCTTCTGTCCCCCGGTGAGCACTTCCGTGCCCGCGCCCAGCGCGGCTCCCGAACCGGCTCCGATCGCCGCGCCCTTGCCGCCGCCGGCCAGCGCGCCGATAATCGCGCCCAGTGCCGCGCCGCCGCCCACCACGCCCGCGCTGCGCTTGCCGCGCGAGCTGCTCTCCTGCTGGACGTCGGTCGTGATCACGTCCACCGGCCGCCCGTTCACGGTAATGTTCTGGATCGCCAGCGTCAGCACCGTGCGGCCTTCGATCTTGCCCGACTGCTGATCCTGCACGAGTCTGGTCAGCACGTCCGCGCCGCGCGGAATCACTTCCTGCCCGTTCACCACCACCGGCTCATCCAGGCTGGCCCGGAAAGTCTGGCCCGTGACGGCTTTCTCGGAATCGACCGCATCGATCATCCGCACCGTCAGCCGCGTGTCGGCCGGAATCGTGATCCCCGCGGTCACAGGAGGCTGAGGAGGCGGCGGCGCGTAGGAGCCGGAATCCGAGCCCGGCGCCCGGTGCAGCACCGGTCCTGAGGAAGCGCTGGGGTAAGACGAGTTTGGGTAAGACGAACCCGGATAAGAAGAAGGTCTCTGTGAGGGAGCAGGCGCGGGCGCCGGCGCCGAATAGGTCTGATCCGAAGAGAACGTGATCGACTGTACCTGCGTGAGGTCGAATGTCCGGATCTCGCCGTTCAGGTCCATGCGCACTTCGCGCGCGGTCCCGCCCAGAAACGTGCCGCGGATCGTCTCACCGTCGCGCAGCGTCAGCGTGTCGGCGCTGAGCAATACCGCTGCTCCGCACACAAGGAATAAAACTCGCGTGGAGAGTCCCATATGCCTCCAATTCTAACCTTCTCAGACGGTAGCGATGAACCGCCGGTTGCACTACTCGGCCGGTTTCGAACGCATTCGCACCGCTTCCGGCACGAGGAGGGGAACAACCGTTTTCCCCCTCTCAAACCCGGCGGCATAAGCCTCCCGCCGCTCCCGTCGGGAAAGTCCGATGCCCATCCGGTACGCCCGTTCCAGCCCGATTCCGACCACCCACGTGCCCGCGAACGCAATCGCCGCCTTCGGAATCAGGCCGCCGCCCAGCGGGATCTTCCCCGCCAGTTCCCGCGCCAGCGCCCGCCATCCGAACGCCCCGCCGGCGATCGCGGCGATCTGTACCTTTTGTTCCATATAACCGACGGGCCGCTCGAAGATGGCCGCCAGATACAGCGCCATGCGGATCTGGTTCATCGTGATGAAAGCGGTATCGGTGGCGAACTCGCCCACCGCCCACGGCAGCTCGAGCAGATTCGGCACCACGTTCGGCAGTGCCGACACGAGCGCGAACAAGGCGTTTTCCGCAGAAATCCGATGGATGATCCGTTCCGCCGCCAGCGCCCTGAATACAAGGAAGTTCCGCCCCAGAGCCAGCTCCAGATCGGAGCGTTCGTGCAGGATGGATTCCACGGTCTTCCAGGGGTCGTGAGAATCGAACCGGTAGCCGTTTGCCGGCATCGGCCCCAGTGACACCCGCGCCTCGCAGAGCACCAGATCGCATTCCTGTGCCGGATAGTCGCCGCTTCCGTTCAGGGCCACGCGCTGAATCATCTGCGCCGCCCGTTCTTCGCTGTCGGATTCCGGCGCTTTCGGGCACAGGAAACTTTCCATCGCCCGGTACCCTTCTTCGGAACCGGCTGCGAGTCCAATCCGCAGGCTTCGTGTAGCCCTCCTGCGGATCTCCTCCGCATTCAGCCCCGCGCGGATCTTGCGAATCTCCTCGAGAACCCCGTGTAAGCTCACGCTTCGATTCTATATTCCTTCCGCTCGATATTCCCCCCTCGGGATTTCCGTATTCCCCCAAAAAAACCTTAGAGCTGCCTGATAAGCGTCCGATAAGGGCTGTAGACAACGGTAGTACGGCCAGGACGGCTGAAATACGTGTCGAAGGAAACGGATAGACAAAGCATGACGCTCCGAACAAAGTTTCTTGGGGGATTCGTAGCCCTCCTTTTAATGACTCTGGCGCTTGCCTTCACCTCCATGCGCGCCATGAGTTCCCTCAACAGTGCGCTCGACCGCGTGGTGCATCGCACCTCCAAACGCGCCGATCGCACCAGCCAGCTGGTGGAGAGCGTGGCCGACCTGGCAGGACGCCAGCAGGCCATGCTCCTCCGCTCCATTCTGAGCGACGCCGCCGGCGTGGAACAGAACAAACGCGCCGTCACTGAAATCGAGGGCCGCATCGACGGTCTCTTCACCGAACTCGGCTCCCTGCTCGATTCCTCCGCCGACCAGCAGCTCGTCCATGAGCTGCAGGCGAAAGCCGTGGCCGTGCGCCCGGTGAGCGAAGAAGCCAGCCAGCTCATCCAGAAGCAGCAGATGGCCGATGCGCTGAAGCTCGTGAGCGAAAAAGTTCTGCCGGCCTACGAAGATCTGCAGCGCAGCGCGCGCGACTTCCTCTCGAACCAGCGCGAAAAGATGAACGCGGAGACCGAAGGCGCCATGTCCGGGGCTTCCGCCGCCCGCATTCTGGCTTTCGTCTTCGTCGGCCTCACCATCTGCTCCTCGATCCTCATCAGCTTTGTCGTGCGCGAGATGAACAGCGCGCTCGGCAAGATGGGCTCGCAGGTTTCCGATGGCGCCCGCCAGGTGGCCCGCGCCGCCGCCCAGATGGGCGCGATCAGCCAGTCGCTCGCGCAGGGCGCATCCGAACAGTCGGCCTCGCTCGAGCAGACCGCCTCGTCCGCCGAGCAGGTCAACATGATGGTGCAGAAGAACGCCCGCAGCTCGCGTGAAGCCGCCGAGCACACCAACGACGCCAACCGCCGGCTCACCGAAGCCAACCAGAAGCTCGAACTCATGCTCGTCTCCATGCGCGACATCTATTCTTCGAGCGAGAAGATCTCGAAGATCATCCGCGCCATCGATGAAATCGCCTTCCAGACCAACGTCCTTTCGCTCAACGCGGCCGTCGAAGCGGCCCGCGCCGGCGAAGCGGGCATGGGATTCGCCGTCGTCGCCGACGAAGTCCGCAATCTCGCGCAGCGCTGCTCGGCCGCGGCCAAAGACACCGCCGGCCTGATCGAAGACTCGATCCAGCACTCGCGCACCGGCAAGACCCGGCTCGACGAAGTGGCCGAAGCCATGCGCCAGGTGACCGAAAGCTCCATGCAGGTGCAGCGGCTTTCAAACGAAGTCAATGCCGGCAGCGAAGAGCAGGCCCGCGCCATCGAGCAGATTTCGAAGGCCATCCTGCAGATCCAGCAGGTCACGCAGCAGACCGCCGCGGGTGCCGAAGAAGGCGCCAGCGCCGGCGCCGAAATGGGTTCGGAAGCCGATCATCTGCAGGGCGCGGTGCGCCGCATGCGCGTGATGCTCGGCATGTCGGAATCGAACGCCCGTCACGATTCGATGCCCGACGGCCGCACGGGAAACAAATCCAACAAACAAAGAGAAGCGGAAAAACAATACGCGTAAAAACCAATCCGGAGAGAACAAAACAATGAAGGTCAATTACAAAGCAGCAGTGAAGACGATGATGATGACGGCCCTGATGGTGGTAGCGTCAGGTCTGGTTATGGGACAGGAGGCGGTGCTGAACGTTTCGAAGACTGACGCCCTGAAGAACGCCACTTCGAAAGTCTCCCCCACCTACCCGCCCATGGCCCGCCAGCTCGGCATGCAGGGAGATGTGGAAGTCGAAGCCCGCATCACCGAAGAGGGAACGGTCGAATCGGTGAAACCGCTGACCGGCAATCCGGTCCTCCTGAATGCCGCGGTCGCCGCCATGAAGCAGTGGAAGTTCACCCCGTTCACCAATGAAGGCAAAGCGGTGAAAGCGGTGGCTCCCGTCACGTTCACGTTCAAGCTCTAGCAGGCCGCTGAAAAACGCTGGGACAGACCAAACTGGCACCTTTTTCGAAAGGCAACCTTACCCATTTGCAGCAATGCTCCACAGCGAAAAAGGCTGCCCAGTTCTGTCTGTCCCGTTTTTTCAGCAACCTGCTGGGAATCTCACTTATCCCCTCTCCCGCTGGGGTATATAGCGGGAAAAGTGCAGAAGTGGTACTCGATGGAGAGTGAAGCTCAGCCTTCTGGCCTGGCTCGCTCTCCTTCCTCTGCTTCAGGCGGGAGACCCCGGCACTCGGGTCCTTTACGTAGGCGGGACCGTTGCCGGAGTCCTGAACAAGTCTCAGGGCCGCATCGAAACGGTACACGACGACGCCCTGACCCTGACAATCCGGAACAATTCATTCGTCGTCCCTTATAAGGACGTCAACACTCTCGAATACGGCCTCCACGTCAGCCGCCGCTACGTGGAGGCCATTCTCATTTCGCCCATGTTTCTGCTGGCGAAAAAGAAGAGCCACTTCCTGACCATCGGCTACACCGACGAGGCCGGCCAGCAGCAGGCCATCGTGCTCGAAGTGCCGAGCGGGGACATCCGGGCGCTTCTCGTTTCGCTCGAAGCCAAAACCGGACGCCGGGTCGAATATCAGGACGAAGACGCCAGAAGGGCAGGGAAGGGCTCATGAAAACGATCGTCGTGTTTCTTGCCGCGTCATGCCTGCTCGCTCTTGAAAACGCAGCCCTCCCTCCGCTCGCAAGCGTGAAGCGCATCTACGTCGAGCAGCTCGGCGGCGGTTCCGGTTCCGATCAGATGCGCGACATGATCATCGCCGCCATCCAGAACTCCGGGCTCTTCACCATCACCGAAAATCAGGAACGCGCCGACGCCATCGTCCGCGGCTCGGCCGATGACCGCATCTACACCGAAGAGCACAACACTTCCGATTCGATCGGGGTTCATGGCAGCACCGCGAGCGGCTCGTCGTCGGGCAACCAGATGGCGGGCACGGCCTCCGTTCATCGTTCCGCCGGAGTCGGCATCAGCGATACCGAAAGCAGCCACATCCAGGACCGCCGCCACGAAGCCTCCGCTTCCATCCGCATCGTGAACAGCGACGGCGACGTCATCTGGTCCACCACCCAGGAAAGCGCCGGCGGCAAGTTTCGCGGCGCCATGGCCGATGTCGCCGACAAGATCGTCCGCCAGCTTACCGCCGACGTCCGCAAAGCCCGTCAGCCCGCTCCACCGAAACCGCACCAGCAATGAGACAATGATGTTTCAACGCTGAAGGAGGTGTGACCGGATGGGTGTGCCCGTCTCGCAGATGTGGACCGTAGCCAGCTATGTGCTCAGGCAAAGAATTGCCGGGCGCAAACGCTATCCGCTCGTCCTCATGCTCGAGCCGCTCTTCCGCTGCAACCTCGCCTGCGCCGGCTGCGGCAAAATCCAGTACCCGGCTCACGTTCTCAAAATGAACATGAGCCCCGAGCAGGCTTTGAAAGCCGTCGATGAATGCGGCACCCCGATGGTCTCGATCCCGGGCGGCGAGCCGCTCATGCACCCGGAAATCGACAAAATCGTCGCAGGCCTCGTCGCGCGCAAAAAGTACATCTACCTCTGCACCAACGCGCTCCTGCTCAGGGAAAAGCTGCACCTCTTCAAGCCCAGCAAGTATCTCAGCTTTTCCGTGCACGTGGATGGCGAACGCGAGCACCACGATTTCTCCGTCTGCAAGGAAGGCGGCTACGATCTTGCCATCGAGGGCATCCGTGAAGCTGTGCAGCGCGGTTTCCGCGTCACGACCAATACCACTCTTTTCGACGGCGCCAATCCGAAGAGCGTCCGCAAATTCTTCGACGAAATGATGGAACTCGGCGTCGAAGGCATGATGCTCTCCCCCGGCTATTCCTACGACAAAGCGCCCGACCAGCAGCACTTCCTCGGCCGCAGCCGCACGCGCCGCCTCTTCCGCGCCATTCTGTCGAACCGCAATCCGAAGTGGCGCTTCAACATGTCGCCGCTCTTCCTCGAATTCCTCATGGGCAGGCAGCACTTCACCTGCACCCCGTGGGGCATGCCGACTTACAACCTCTTCGGCTGGCAGAAACCCTGCTACCTCCTGCAGGATGGCTACGCCGACACCTTCGAAGAGCTGATGGCATCGACCGAATGGGAGAATTACGGCACCGAATCCGGCAATCCGAAATGCGCCAACTGCATGGTTCACTCGGGCTACGAAGCTTCGGCCGTCCACGCCAATTTCAATACGCTCAAAGGCTTCGTCCAGACCGCCATCGCGCAGTTCTCGACATACAAGGACCCCGAAGCGCTGCGCATGCTCGATGAGGAAATCAAGCCAGTCCACGCAAAGGCCGGCCTGGTGCAGCTGCAGACCGCCGGCACGCGCGAAGAGGTCGGCGCGTGAGTGGTGTTAATCCCGACGAACTCGAAGTAGTCCCCGGTTTTGAGCACGAACACCTGCAGGGCCGGGTCTGGGACCCGCAGAGTGAAGAGGAACTCCGCGAGGGTCTCGAAAAAGCTTTCGATTATCGCGGCGACGTGACGATTCGCCTCAAAGACGGCAGTTCCATTGAAGGCTACATCTTCGACCGCCGCAACGGACCGACGTTGGCCGAATCCTCGGTGCGCCTGATCCCGCAGGGCAAAAACGAAAAGATCTCGATCCGCTACTCCGACATCGCCGGCCTGAACTTCACCGGCCGCGACCCCGCCGCCGGCAAAAGCTGGGAAGCCTGGGTGAAGAAGTACTGGGAGAAGAAAGCGGCCGGCGAAAAGAATATCGAGCTGACGCCGGAAAAGCTGGATTAGGATGGATGAGCGTAATCCGAAACCGTCTCCTGTTGCACCCCATCCTCGCACTCCCATCACCTGCCAGTAGCCGACCCACCGAGACCCTTCAAGCCTGAGGCCGGCGCTTGCCCCTGTGGCCGATCGCGGCCTAACCGCGAATAATCGAAGTCCGCTCTTCGAGCCGCACGATTCTGGCTTCGTGATTATCCAGCTTCGCTTCGATGCGATCCAGCCGGGCAAACACCTCGGCGAATCGCGCCATCATCTCGGAGCGAAGCTCATCGATACGCTTGTTCAGGCTGGCGCTTAGCTCGTCAAGTCGTTTATTCTGGCTCCACTGCGCGATCCAGATCGTGGCAATCATCGTCACCATAATCGGAAGCGCGACAGTCAGAAACGTTTGCAGCCCAGGATTCACTGTATTCACTCTAGCGTAGTAGCGAAGGAGGTTGAAAATCTCACCCTGTTCCAGCGCCTCCGAGCCAAACGCCGGATGAAAGCAATGTCTACCTTTCAAGATATAATTATTGAAAGGTAGATCGAATGGCGATCAGCATCAAAAACGAGGAGACAGAACGCCTCGCCCGTAAGCTCGCCAAAATGACCGGCGAGAGTTTAACCGACGCTATCCGTGAAGCCCTCGCGGAAAAATACGAACGCCTCAACCGGGAGCGCACGCGCCGCGCCCGAATCGAGGAACTCAATCAAATCGCCCTCCGCTGCGCCAGCCTCCCCCGAATCTCCGACCTGAGCGATGACGAGATCCTCGGCTACGACGAGAATGGACTTCCCACCTGAGATGACCATCGACACCTCAGCGATCATCGCCATTCTTGACGACGAACCGGAACGGGCCGACTTCATCGAGCTGATCGAAGCCGCGCCCCGCCGCCTGATCTCATCCGTGTCGGTACTCGAAGCTTCCATCGTGCTCACGACCCGCGCGGGGAAGAACGCTGAAACCAGTCTCGACCTCTTTCTGCACCGCGCCGCCATCGAAATTGTTCCTTTTGACGAGGAGCAGTTGCGCTGGGCTCGCCGCGCCTTCGACCGTTTCGGTAAGCGCCGTCACCCCGCCGCGCTCAACTTCGGCGACTGCATCGCCTACGCCCTCGCCCAGTCCTCCGGCGAACCCCTGCTCTTCAAAGGCACAGACTTCGCCGCTACAGACGTTCCTCAGGGTCGGCTGACACCGGAAACCCGCGCTACAATCAAACCTTATATGTTCCAGGGCCTTGAACACACCGCGATTTCTTCCCCGAACCCCGAGAAACTCGCCCACTGGTACGTCGACAACCTCGGCTTCCACATCAACTTCACCTACGCCGGCAACTATTTCGTCAAAGCTCCCAACGGCAGCATGCTCGAAATCATCCCGGGCGAAGGCACGGTCCCGCCGCAGACCATGGCCAGCAACAAAGTCCCCGGCATCCGCCATCTCGCCATCGCCATCGACGATTTCGATGCCGCTTACGAACTCCTGAAATCCAAAGGCGTCCATTTCGTCGCCGAACCCGTCAACAACATGGGCAACCGCCTCGCCTTTTTCACCGACGGCGACGGCAACCTGCTGCACCTCATTAAACGCGAAACCCCGTTACCCTGACGGCATCTCATAACAGAACGACGCGCGAAACCGAGTGCTCCGCCGCACCTTCAAAGCCTTTCAGTATCCGGATTTCAGGCTCCTCTGGATGGGCGCCTGCACGTCCTCCATCGGCACCTGGATGCAGGAGATCGCGCAGAACTGGCTCGTTCTCCAGCTCACCAACTCCGCCCGCATGCTGGGCCTCGACGATTTCCTCGGCAACATCCCGATCTTCCTCTTCTCCCTCATCGGCGGCGTCATCGCCGACCGCACGGACCGCCGCAGGCTTCTCCTCATGTCGCAGTTCATCCAGATGGGAAGCGCCCTCACCCTTGCCACTCTCATCGCCATCCATCACATCCAGGTCTGGGAAATCCTGCTGTCTTCCTTCGTTGTCGGCACCGCGCAGGCCTTCGGCGGCCCCGCCTATTCCGCGCTCGTCCCGAGCCTCGTTGAAAAGGAAGACGTCCCGAACGCCATCGCGCTCAACTCCATCCAGTTCAACCTCGCCCGCATCATCGGCCCCGTGATCGGCGGCCTCGCCTTCAAATTCGCCGGCGCTTCCTGGTGCTTCGGCCTCAACGCGCTCTCCTTCGTCGCCGTGATCGTTTCCATCCTGCGCCTGAAGATCAACTTCAATCCGGCCCGCACGGGCGAATCCATTCTCACCGGCATGAAGCAGGGCATCGCCTTCGTCCGCCGGCAGGGCGCCATGGAAATGCTCATCCTCATTGCCTTCTGCATGACGGCCTTCGCCATCCCGATGATCACCTTCCTCCCCTTCTTCGCGAGGAACATCTTCCACCAGAACGAACTCACCTACACGCTGTTTCTCGTGGCTTCCGGACTCGGCTCCATCACCGGCGCGCTGGCCGTTGCCTCGCTTGGCAACGTCAGGAACAAGGGCCGTATCGCGCTCGCCATGCTGGTGCTCCTCGGCGCCGGCATTGCCGGCTTTTCCCGTTCCGTCTCCATCCCGCTGAGTTGCGTCATCCTGTTCTTCTCGGGAGCCGTTCTCATGTGCGCCTTCTCCATGATCAGCTCGCTCGTCCAGCTCATCACTCCCAACGATTTCCGCGGCCGCGTCATGAGCGTCTACAACGTCGCCTTCCGCGGCGGCATGCCGTTCGGCAGCGCCACTACCGGCTATCTTGTACCGATTTTCACCGCTCCCACCGTCCTATCTGTCAATGGGCTGGCCCTTATGGGACTGGGACTCTACTTCCTGCTGGTCCAGAGAAAGGTAGCCGAGCTGTGACGAACAAGTTGATTTCTCTACTGCTTCTCCCCGCGTTCGCCCTCGCGGCCGCCGACAACCTCGAGCTGATGCGTGATAAACAGGACAAAGCCGGCCTCGCTCAGGCTGCCGCATCCCTCGCCGCAGCCGCTGAAAAGAACCCGAACGACGCCGACGCCTGGTACCGCGCCGCCATCGCCCGGATCTACATCGCCGAAGTCACCATGGAACTCGGCGACAAGCTCGGCTCCCAGCACGCCGCCGAAGAAGGCGTGAAGCAGATCGACAAAGCCCTCGCCCTCAAATCCACCAACCCCGATTACTACCGCGTCCTCGGCACTCTCTGCGGCCAGGTGATCCCGGCCAACCCGATCATGGGCGCGCTCTCCTACGGCAAACGCGCCAAAGACGCCCTCGATAAAGCCATTTCGATGGACCCCAACTCCGCCCGCGCCTTCGTCGCTCACGGCGTCGGTTATTACTATCTGCCGCCCAGCTTCGGCGGCGGTCCGGAAAACGCCATCCGCGATTTCAAACAGGCCGTCAATCTCGATCCCAAATCCGCTGACGCTTATCTCTGGATGGGCATCGCCTA
>DASPQQ010000238.1:0-12784 GCA_035624885.1 Bryobacteraceae bacterium
GCGTCAGCCTTTTCGAAAAAAGCCCGATTTTGCAGGCCTTCGAGCACGGCGCTACATGCCATCTGACCAGCCCGAACTCCAACCAGCTGAATCTACTGGAGTTTTAACCGGACGGCCGTGTGTCTGTACCGGATTTTCCGGGCCACGCTCGCAGCCGAATACCCGTGAACCGGAGTTCTCACACAGACTCTGAAGCCGCGTGTCCAGGTCAATTCAAGAAGTAAGTCCGGTAGAGCGTATCCCGCTGCTTGGGGATAAACCCCGCATCGCGGATCATATGGCGGAGTTGTTCTTCCGTCGCCTTGTGATGCGTCCCGGCAGCAGATACGACGTTTTCCTCGATCATGATGCTGCCCACGTCGTTGCCTCCGAAGCGCAGCCCGAGCTGGCAGGTTTTCAGGCCCGGCGTCACCCAGGAACTCTGGATATTCAGGATGTTGTCGAGGTAGATCCGCGAGATCGCCAGTGTCTTCAGGTACTCGACCGCGGTCGCTTCTTCCTTGATGAAGCGGCCGAGTGACGTGAGCTCGCGCTGGAACGCCCAGGGAATGAAAGCCGTGAAGCCGCCCGTGTCTTCCTGAATCTGGCGGACGAGATCGAAGTGGTTCATGCGCTGTTCCAGCGTTTCGCCGCAGCCGAACATCATGGTCGCGGTGGTGCGCATGCCGAGTTCATGCGCGGTGCGATGGACCGCGACCCATTCCTCGACCCCGCACTTCAAACGGCTGATGCGATGGCGCACGGCGTCATCGAGAATTTCCGCGCCGCCGCCGGGGATGGAATCGAGACCGGCGTCGCGCAGGCGGGCGATGGTGTCGCGCAGCGAGATGCCGCTCACCTGGGCGATATTCGTGATTTCGGGCGCCGAGAAGCAGTGGCACCAGATGTCGAACTTCGCTTTGATGCCGCGCAGCAGGTCTTCGTACCACTCGATTTTGAGGTCGGGATGCAGGCCGCCCTGGAAGAGGATGCCGGTGCCGCCGAGGTCGATGGTTTCCTGGATTTTGTCGAAGATGACTTCGTTGGGCAGGACATAGCCTTCCTTGTGGCCCATGGGGCGGTAGAAGGCGCAGAAGCTGCAGTATTCGGTGCAGAAGTTGGTGTAGTTGATATTGCGGTCGATGATGTAGCTGACGATGCCCTCGGGATGGAGACGGCGGCGCACGGCGTCGGCCTCCATGCCGATCCCGATAAGGTCGGGGGATTCGAACATGTCGATGGCTTCTGCGCGGGAAATCATAAGTAACTATTGTAAGAGACGCGGCTGAAGCCGCATCCCCTACAGTTTCATGCGTTCCAGTTTTCTGTAGAGCGTTTTGCGCTCGATGCCAAGGATGGCCGCGGCCCGGCTCTTGTTCCCGCCGGTGGCCGCCAGGACTTTGCGGATCTGGTCAGCTTCCGTCTCGGCCAGCGTCTCGGCTGTGGCGGCTTTCGAATCCATGGCCGAGATCGCGTCTTCGACGGCTTCCGAATCGATGCGGCCCTGCGGCGCGAGAATCACCAGGCGCTCGATAAGGTGCTGAAGCTGACGGACGTTGCCGGGCCAGGTGAAGTCCTGCAGCGCTTTGAGACCGGATTCGGTGAGTTTGACGTCGCGGTTGTAGCGGCCGTTGTACCGGCTGATGAAGAAATGCGTGAGCAGCGGCACGTCGTTGCGGCGCTCGCGCAGCGGCGGCAGCGTGAGCCGGACGACGTTCAGACGGAACCAGAGGTCTTCGCGGAATTTGCCTTCTTCCACCATCTTCTGCAGGTCGCGGTTGGTGGCGGCGATGACGCGCACATCGACCTTCTTTTCGCGCGACGCGCCCACCGGCCGGATCTCGCGCTCCTGCAGGAAGCGGAGAAGCTTGACCTGGAAGGCCGGGTCGATGTCGCCGATTTCGTCCAGGAATACCGTGCCTTTGTTGGCGGCTTCGAAGACGCCGATGCGGTCGCGGTCCGCTCCCGTGAACGCGCCTTTGAGCGAGCCGAACAGTTCGCTTTCGAGAAGCGCCGGCTGGATCGCGGTGCAATCGACCGGCACGAAGGGCTGGCTGGCGCGGCTGCTGTAGCGGTGGATCATCTTCGCGATCAATTCCTTGCCGGTGCCGGTTTCGCCTTCGATGATGACGGTCGCATCGGTCGGAGCCACGCGCGACACGGTCTTGTAGATTTCCACCATCGCGGCCGAGCTGCCGATCATTTCGGTTTCGGGGATGTCTTCGGGTTCGGCTTCGCGATCCTCGGAATCGCGCGCGCTCAGCGCGCGGCGCACGGTCTCAAGAAGCGTATCCATCTCGAACGGCTTCGCCAGATACTCGAACGCGCCGTTGCGCGTGGCCGCCATCACGGTTTCGATGGAACCGCGGGCGGACATGAGGATGACGGCGGAATCGGGGTCCTGCTGTTTGGCGGCGTTCAGGATGTCGAGACCGGTGCGCTCATCGACATAGATGTCTGAAATAACCAGCGGGTAGGATTTCTGGGTCAGCCGGCTGAGCGCGTCGCGCGTGTTGGAGACGGCGTCGACCTTGTCGAAACCTTCCATTTCGAGAAAGGTCGTGATGGTGGTGCGGACGCTCGAATCGTCCTCGACAAGGAGGATGGGTTCGCTCACAGAGACCTCTTCAGCACCAGAGTAAACTTCGAGCCTTTGCCCGGCTCCGACTCCACGTGTATGGCGCCGCCGTGCTGCTTCACGATCTGTTCGACGATGGACAGGCCTATTCCAGTTCCCATTTCACCCGATTGTTCGGCACGTTTCGTCCGGTAGAATTTTTCGAAGATTCTGGCGACTTCGGCCTTCTCCATGCCAATCCCCTGATCCACGACGGAAAGGCTGACTTTGTCTCCTTTCTCATTGTCGCCGAAGACTGTTACGCGCGTGTCAGCCGGCGAGTATTTCACGGCGTTGGTGAGCAGGTTGTAGATGGCGTATTCCATCAGCTCGCGGTCGCCGGTGATGTCGCCAGGTGGGATTTCGCCCACTTCAATGGTGATGTTCTTGGCTTCGGCGAGTCCGCGGGCGCGCGCGGCGCATTGCTCGACGAGATCGCGCAGGTTGAAGGTCTCGCGTTTCAGGTCCGATTCGTTTTCTGACAGGCGCTCGATCGAGAGGAAGGTGGTGATCATGCGGGCGAGGCGCTTCGATTCGGCGTTGATGAGATCCGCCATCTGTTTGCGCTTCGTTTCGGGCATGGCGCCGTAGCGGCTGATGAGTTCGCTCGAACCCTGGATGGCCGTCAGCGGCGTGCGCATTTCGTGGGTGACGAACTGGATGGTGCGCTGGTAGCGGTCCTTTTCGCGTTCGGCGTCTTCGAGTTCGCGGCGCACGATCAGGTGGCGCCACGCGGCTGCGGAGGCGGTTGCGAAGAGGACGGCGAGCGTGCCGGGAAACCAGGGCCAGACCGTCGAGTGCGCGAAGGCGACGGCAGGAAAGATCTGCGACGCGATCACGACCACGATGGTGAGCACGTTCGCCACCCAGCCCGTAAAGAACGCGTAGGCGGATGCGGCGAGGATGGCCAGTATCAGGCAACTGGCGACGACCATCGCCAGCGGCGGATCGACAAGGAACATCTGCCGCGCGATGGTTTCGTACGCGTTCGCGTTCATCTCGATGCCGGGCATGATGACGCCGTTCGAGTACGGCGTCATCCAGCGGTCGCGCACGGCGGATTGCGCGGTCAGGCCGGCGAAGACCACCTTCCCCGCGAACTTCCCGGCGAGCGTGGGATCGCGGTCGAGATCGGTGATGGCGACCTGCGGAATCGTGCCGGGCGGCGCGTAGCGGATGCGGATGGTGCGGCCATCGGCGTAGCTCGACGGGATGTGAATGTCGCCGACCGTCAGATCGTCGGGCGATTCGAGGATATCCGCGGATTTGATGAGCCGGACGGCTTCGAGTGATACCGCCCAGCGGCGGTCGCGCCCGGCGGCTTTTTCGAGCGGGATGGTGCGGCTCACCGCGTCGTACTTGTCGAGATCGGCGTGCACTTCGCCGACGGCCGCGGCGCTGCGGCGGAAACGCTCGATCGGTTCTTCCCAGCTTTGTCCATCGGCACGCATGTCGCAGGAGAGGACCAGGTTGCGTGTCTGAGAGAACGCAGCGTCGAGCAGGTCATCGGCGCTGCCGGGTTCGGCAAGGATGACATCCACGACGACGGCGGCGGGATGGGCGGGAGCGATCCTCGAAAGTCCATCGGCGAGCGCGGCCCTCATGCCGATCAGGCCGCCGTACCTGGTCAGCGTGTTTTCGTCGATGGCGAGAACGATGGACGACGGCTGCCAGGGCGCGGGCGGTTCGAGGCGGAAGAAAAAATCGTAGGCGTACTGATCGAGCTGGCGTCCGAAGGCCGTCCAGCCGAGAGGCAGGCTGAGGAAGGCGGAGGCGAGCGTCAGGAGCCCCAGAACGACATACGCGTTACCGCCGCGACGCCAGTTCACGTTCCATCTCATCGGTGTCGGTGGGAGGCAGGGCGCTCAGAGTGAGCCGGTCGAAAGGCGAGGATGAGGACGAGAGCCCGCAAGACTTGAGTATATCGGCGGGACGTGGCGTCCAGACCGGGAAGTGTACGCCTGGGCCGCTTTGCAAAGTCGGCAGTAATGGGAAGGCAAGCCGGCCTGGTGGTCCGCCAGGCTCTCTTCTTTGGGCACGCTTACGCCGCCAGCAGGGTATGCGACAACTGCTCTGCCGTCTGTTCGGGTGTCTCACGCACGAGATATCGCCGCATCCGCATGTCGAGCGGCAGCGCTTTCGGATCGAGATCCTTCGGTACGATTGGCACAACTCGCTTGCCCATCCCGATGGCTGCGCCGAGTTCGAAGTAAAGATATGGCTTCACAGGGGCGCCGGCATCGACGAGGGTTACCAGCACGTCGCTGGAGCGGAGGGCTCGTTCCAGCGCCTCTCGAATGGAGTCGCCGGGCTGGAGGTTGAACTCGTCGAGCCAGACGGTGACGCCGCGGTCTTCGAGCGCCCGGGCGAAGGAGCGGGCCCATTCGGTATCTGTCGCGGAGTGTGAGATGAAAACCTGCTGCTTCTCCGTTGCGTTCACCGTTCGGCCTCCTGCATGCGCGCCGCGAGCTGGCCGAGGTACGTCTCGACCTGATTCAATTCTAAAAGATCCCGCTTCTTCAGAAGAATGGGTACGCCGGGGCGGGCCTGGAGTTCGGCGGGTGTGATGCCGAGGAGCAACGCGACGATCGGGATGCGGCGGCCCCACGCGGCGCCAATTTCCGCCCAGACGTAAGGACGTTCGAGCGCCCATGGAGTGAGGAGTACAACGAGCTCGTGAGCGCGTTCGAGGAAGTTGAGGATGTCTTCTTCGAAGTCGGCGCCGGCGTCGACTTCGGCCTCATCGAGGAACGGCGTCGTGCCTCTGGCTGATATTTCCCGGGCGATTTGCTTCGCCACCCAGGTGTCCGGACCGCTGTGGCTCACGAACACAAGCCTGTTCCTTGCGGGAGGATTCGGCTCCACGGAGTTAACACGATTGTACGCTGGCCGCAGCGAGGGTCCGCCCCTGGATATTCTGGTTCCCGGACTATGAACCGGAAACCAGACTGGCTCGAACCGCTGTTCCCCTGGCAACAGCATGAGCTGACCGTCAACGGCAGGCGGATGGCTTATATCGATGAAGGTCCGCGTGACGGGCGGCCGGTATTGCTGCTTTCGGGCAATCCAACGTGGGGATTTCTCTATCGCGATTTCATCGGGCCGCTGACGGAAGCCGGTTATCGCGCCATCGTTCCGGATTGGATCGGCGCAGGGTATTCCGATCACCCGCGCGTCGATGCGTCACTCACGATGGCGCATCATATTGCGGATCTCGTCTCGCTGATCGATCAGCTTGGGTTGAATGGATTCGTTGTGGTGGGGCAGGATTGGGGCGGGCCGCAGGGCACGGGCGCCGCGCTGCAGCGTCTGGATCGGCTCGGCGCGCTGGTCCTCATGAACACGTGGCTGTTCACGAACCTGCTCGGAAAGTTTCATCTGTCGTTCCGCCCGTGGCGCACGTGGCATGCTCCGCTCATCGGGCAGTTCTTCATGAGGCGGCATAAGGTGCTCTCGCAGCATGGGCCATCCGTGACCACGGTGCGCGGCATGAGCGAGAATGAAGCCCGCGCCTATCATCACGTGTTCGATGAACCGGACTCGGATCACGTGGTGCTCACGTGGCCGCGCACCATCCCGATCGAAGAAGGCGACCGCGGCTGGGCGGACATGAAGCGCATCGAGAATCGATTGCCGCTGCTGGCGAATACGCCGACGCTGCTGCTGTGGGCTCCGGAGGATGAAGTATTTCCCATCGCGACCGCGAATCGCATGAAGGAAGTGCTGCCGCATGCGGAAGGCCCCCTGCTGTTCGATCGCGCGCGGCATTTTCTGCAGGACGATCGTGGGCCGGATCTGGCGAAGGCAATTGTGGAGTTCCTCAACCGGAGGCTGGCATGAAGTTCATCGGTGTGACGCCGGAAGAGCTGTCGGAACTGCGGGCGGATCCGCTGCTCGTCGAGCAGGAGCTGGACGTGTGGCCGCGTTTTGCGGAGAGCATCGAGCAGGCGGTGGGGATGCGGTGCGGGCGCGTTTACTGGCGCGGCGCGCACGGGCATCTCTACGCGCTCGAACTGGGCGATCTGGGCCGCGGCCGGCCTTCGACCGCGACGGTGTACGGCTTCTGGGAGCGGTTTGAGCCGCGGCCCGCGGAGCGCGAGATCGATGAGGAGCTCTTCGAGTTCGTGACGTGGGTGGCGGAAGTGGCGGGTCCGCCGAGCGTGGCGGACGTGGAGAAGGTCGCGCAGTATGCGGGGATTTTCGAGCCGAAACGCGGCTGACAGCTGTTCAGCCGCGTCCACTCTCTGCACTCGCAGCGCACTGGCCACCCAGGGGCTGACACCTTTTCCGCGTTCAGCACCAGCGGTCAGCCTTGTCCCCGCGATGCTCAGTCACCGAGCACAGCCAGTGGCCGAGGCTGTCTGTCCCTCCAGCCGTACGCCTCGATCAAAGAAGTCAGGGCGTCCAGGCTGTCTCAACAACCCAACGCGGCCAGCGCCGCGCCACAGCGCGCGTTTTCATGCTCGCGCGCGACGACCAGGGCGTAATCCCGCTGAACTGTCCCGGCTTTCACCACCCTGCTAGAGCTCGAGCTGGCCTTCGACCACCATCTCCTGCGGATAAAACGGCTGCGAGATGACGACTTCGCCAATCTGCGCGTAAAAGCTGATGCTCGAATCCCGCTTCGAGATCTCCGCAGAGCGCGAGAAGAGATAAACAACGGTGGCGAATCCATCGGACTGTTCGAGGATCTCGACGCGCACGGGTTTGATGTCTTTGCCGCCGCCGGAACGTCTGAGAGCGGCGACGCCCTTCAGCTGCCCGGCGTGCAGCTTGCGTTTGATGGGCACATCGAGAAGCGTGATGGCATAGTAGTCGTCGCCCCAGACCGGCACATCGGTGGCGCCGAGTTTCACTTCGGCGGCGCGCACCGGCGCGGCGCTGGCCCAGACGATGGTCACGCTGCCGGGATCGGGCAGGGCGTGCGCGCGGGCGAGGGCCATCTTCTCGCGCTCCTTGCCGAGGAGTCCCGTGCCGGCGATACCGACGCCGCGGCCGATGCCGGCGTCCCAATCGCCGCTCTCACGGCGCGCGGACGGGCTGCGCGGCGGAATGGGATAGAGCTTCGCGTCCACGACCCAGGGGGATTCGGCAAGGATCTGTTTGGCGTCGTTTTCATCCCACTGCGCGGGCGGTTTGGTCTGCCAGCCGGCGGGCTGGGCCGCGGCGAGCAGCAACGCGAGAGTCACGAACAGCGCGGTCATCTCTGCTTCGATTCTGGCACGGCGTGGCTGAGCCGGCTCGCTTCGGTAAGATGGTCGCGATGCCGTTCAGGTGGTCGAAGAGGGTAGTCAAGGGCAGGTTGATCTGCAACGTGGCGCGGCCGCTCACGAAGCGGCTGGGTCTCGAGGTGATCGACGTCCACAAGCGCTACGCGCAGGACGGGCTCTACACGGTGCACAACGACAGCTTCCGCACCGAGCCGGCGTTTCGCAAAGCCTATGCGCGCGGCATCCAGGCGAGCGCCGGGTTCGATCCCGGGATCGAGTGGCGCGCGCACGTGGCCCTGTGGGCGGGGCGGACGGCGCTCGCGGCCGAAGGCGATTACGTCGAGTGCGGCGTGAATGCCGGGTTCATGAGCTCGGCAATCATGCAGGATCTTGACTGGAATTCCATCGGCCGGAAGTTTTATCTGATCGATACGTTTTCCGGACCGGTGCTTGCGCAGTATTCGCAGGAGGAAGTGGCGAAGGACCGCCGCGCCATTGCCGAGCGCACCATCGCCGAAGGCGGCTACGTGACCGATCTCGAACGGATTCGCGCGAACTTCGCCGAATGGCCGGATGCCATTGTCGTGCAGGGCGCGGTGCCGGAGGTTCTCGGGAAGATGGACTTCGGCAAGGTCGCGTTTCTGCACATCGACATGAATTGCGCGCTGCCGGAGAAAGCGGCGCTCGAGTTCTTCTGGGAGAAGTTATCGCCGCGCGCCGTGGTGCTGTTCGACGATTTCGCCTACGCCGGATACGAGGCGCAGCGCGAGGCGCTGGCGCAAGTGGCGCGCGCGCGCGGGCACGAAATTTTATCGATGCCGACCGGGCAGGGATTGCTGATCCGGCGCTGACCGCGCCCCGGGTACGATAAGGAACACGGGAGCGTCCGCGCGAGACGTCACCTGTGCGCCACACACGCGAAAGGAGATGTCTGTGAATCGGTTTCCGCCCTTTGCCCTCTTCGCCGCAATCGCCTGCGCGGTGGCGCCGGCTTCCGCGCAAAACCATCCGGATCTGACCGGCACCTGGAGCTCGATGACCGCGACTCCGCTCGAACGGCCCGCGCAGTTCAAAGACAAAGCTTTCTTCAGCAAAGAAGAGGCGGGGGCTTTCGAGCGCCACGCGGCGGAGCGAACCGTGGAACGGCCTGGCGACAATGTCGGGAGAAACTACAACGAAGTCTTCTACGAGCCCGGCACGCGTCTCTCAAAGACCATGCGCACCTCCATCGTCGTGGACCCGGCGGATGGCCGCATTCCCGCGCTCACTCCCGCGGCCGCGGCGCTGAAGAAACAGAAAATGGACGCGCTGCTGCATCCTTCGGGCGTGGAAGATATGGGGTTGCAGGACCGGTGCCTGGCCTTTGAGATGGCGGCGCCGCCCATGATCCCCTACCGCTACAACAGCAACTACCAGATCATCCAGACCGGCGACGCCCTGATGGTGAGCGCCGAGATGGCGCACGATACGCGCGTGATTCCGCTCGATGGCCGCGCGCACGCGCCGTCGGCTGTGCGCTTCTGGCTGGGCGATTCGGTGGGCCACTGGGAGGGCAACGTCCTCGTGGTGGATACGACGAATTTCAACGATGCAGGCGGGTTCTATGGCGACGCCGGCGGGATGTTCGGATGGGACCGCAACCTGCACGTGGTGGAGCGCTTCAGCCTGATGGATCCCGAAACTCTGCTGTACGAATTTTCGGTCGACGATCCGACGGCCTTCACAAAGCCGTGGAATGGCGAGTACACCATGTCGCGCGGCGCGGGCCAGGCTTATGAGTATGCGTGCCACGAGGGCAACTATTCGCTGCCGGATCTGCTGAAAATTCTGGTGGGCAAGTGAGTGCCGGGCGGCCAACGCCTGACATATACTTGCGGGGAGCGAAGGACTCGACTTTCATGAAAACGGAATCCACGCGGCGCGGCGCGCTCGCCGCCATCGGCCTCGGAGCGCTGGGCGCCGGCATCGCGCATCCTCTGGCGGCGGCCGAGACAACGCCTGCCGAGAAGGCGAACATCGAGGTGGTGAACGGCTTCATCGCCTCGTGGCCCGGGCACGATACGGCGAAGATCATGTCCTTCTTCGCCGAAAACTGCGCTTACCGCATGACGGAAACGACGGAGCCGAACAAAGGCCGCGAGGCGGTGACGAGCCGCATCGCCGCGCTCGCGCCGACGGTGGAGGGCTTCGAGGTGCTGGACACCTGGGCGCGCGGACCCATGGTGATCAACGAGCGCATCGACCGCTTTACTTCCGGTGCCCTGAAAAGCTGGCACGGCGTGGGCGTGTTCTTTCTGCGCGACGGAAAGATCGTCGAGTGGTACGACTACACGGTCGCGATGGAGCGGCGATAGAGCGTCACAGCTCGGGGTATGAACGCCAGCACCTGCTTCCGCTCATGTGCGTCGGGGCGGAACAGAACGATGCCGGCCATCGACCCTTCAGCATGGCTGAACCCTTTGTCCAGCGTCAGCAGAATTCGGCTTTCCTCCCGCGCCGCCGCGGCAACGTCGGCATCGCACGCTCCGGCCAGCCCTTCATCGGCAACCGTGTCTGCCGCGTGACCGGGCAGCCTGAGATCCGCCGCCAGTTCGGCAGGCAGATTCTCGTCGAGTTTGAATTTCACTCCGTGTGGATAGGAATCAGGCGTTCGACACGCGCGAGTTCGGCAGCATATGCGAGCGCGGCGTCAATGTGTTCGGGACGCAGAGTCGGGTAGCTTCGCAGGATCTCTTCGCGAGTGGAGCCTTCGGCGAGGCTGTCGAGAACGACACTGACGGGAACGCGGGTTCCGGTCAGACACACCGCGCCGCCGCAGATACTCGGATCGCTTTGAATCAGGCTCTCCCAGACAGGCACGTCCTCATCATAGCCCGTTGGACCGGTCAGGACGTGTGCTGTTCATGAGTGAAGGTATTTTCGGACTCTCTTGTAAATGGCCCCACTCGCCGCACTCGCAGCGCACCAGCCACCCAGGGACTGACACCTTTTCCGCGCCAGACAGATCGCTCAAAATGAGGGAGCTGGACGTCGCGGAAAAGGCTGTCTGTCCCTCCAGCCGCGCGCGTCGATCGAAGAATTCAAGGCTCTCCAGGCTGTCTCAACCCAACGCGGCCAGCGCCGCGCCACAGCACCCATTTTCATGCCCCGCGTGACGATGAAGGCGTCATCCCGCTGAACTGTCCCTGTTTTTCCCCTTCGCCCGAGAGCTTCCTGAGGAGCGGCTCTGCTACGATGCCCGTGTGCCACGGCTCCAGCGCCCACCACGCATGGAATTTGCTGCGGCCCGCTTCGCCGAATCTCTCGATGCCGCCTGGCGGCGTCGCGCGCCGGTTTTCGAAAACGGAGAAGTGACAGCGTATCGCGTGCTCGATGGCTCCGGCGACGGCGTGCCAGGCATCTATCTCGATCGCTATGGGCCTGCGGCGGTGATGAATGTCTACGAAGACGCGCACCTGTCGCGGGCGTCGGTCACCACGGCCGCGCAGCTGACACTTGAGATGCTGGCGCCGGCGGGCCTCGAGGCGGTCTACGTCAAACCGTTCGCACGGGACCGCAGCCGGCTCGGCGGCCGGTCGCCCGATGAATCGCTTGCGGCCACTCCGCGCGCCGGCCGCGAACAACCGGAATCCCTCGTGGTGCGGGAGTACGGATCGCGCTTCGAAGTGCGCCTTTACGACGGGCACTCGACCGGTCTGTTCCTCGACCACCGGGAGCACCGTCGCGCTCTGGCGCAGCGCAAGCCCGCGCGGGCGCTCAATCTCTTCGCCTATACCTGCGCCTTCGCCGTGCCGCTGGCCGCCGCGGGCGCGCGCGTGACAAACGTGGACATCTCGGCCCGCTACCTCGAATGGGGAAGACGCAACCTGGCGCTCAACGGCCTCGAACCGTCGGCCGCCCGGTTCTTCCGTATGGATGTGTTCGAATATCTGGCCTACGCCGCCAGGCGTCGTGAGGAGACGTTCGATCTCGTGATCCTCGATCCTCCCACTTTCGCGGCGGGCGATCGCCGCCGGGGAGTGAAACCGTGGAAGGCTCTGGAGGACTACCCGGCGCTGGTCGAGGCGGCGCTCCGCGTGCTGGCTCCCGGCGGCCTGGTGTTTGCCGCGTCGAACACGCGGGAACTGGCTGGCAATGGCGCGCTCGCGCGGCTCATCACGAAGGCGCTCGGTTCCGCGCCCGCGTGGCAGCCTCTCCCGCCCTGGCCCGTCGACGTCCGCGAGTCCGGCCGCGTGGCCGCCCTGCTGTTCATGCCGTGACGTTCGGGATCTGAATCCGCTCCTGTGCGAGCGAGGTGGAAAGGGCCCGCACTCGAGCCTCCACCGCATCGGACAAAGCCGGCGCCCACCGCACCCGGTCGGGATGGGATGGCGCCAGCCAGACGCGCCATTCGAGGGACCCAAACATCCGCGCCGCGAGGATCACGTGCTCGAGATAAATCTTCCGCCCGGATGACGGAGGCAACGCCGGGCCGCCATAGCGAATGTCGCCTGAGAGGGGCGCTCCCAGGTGAGCCAGCATCACCCGGATCTGGTGGAGACGGCCCGTGTGCAGCTGCACGAGCAGGTGGCTCTCGTCCGGGACATCCGGCACGGGAGTGGCCAGAGTCACGTCCAGAAACGACGGCTTGCCGCCGGCACGGACAACCCGCGCGGAAGCCCCCTCAGCCTTCAGGTACGCCTTGTGAGGCCCCACGAGTTGCCCGGCCTTCGAGCTCGGGATCGCGGCCTGGGCGACATACCACTTGTGCCAGCGGCGCGCGGCAATCTCCTGCGCGTAGTGAGCTGCCGCCTCCGCCGAGCGGGCCACGAGCATCAGCCCGCAGGACGGCGCGTCAAGCCGGTGCACGAGCCGCAGGCCGGAGAATCCCTGCTCCGCAAGGCGGCGCACGAACGAGTCGGCTGCCGGATCGCGCGGGAGCTCGCTGGCGAGGCCGGCAGGCTTCAGCGCGACGATCTCGTGCGGCCCGACGTGCAGC
>DASPQQ010000239.1:0-3251 GCA_035624885.1 Bryobacteraceae bacterium
TGCTTCATCGAGCCAGCTGCGCATGCTCTGGCTGACATCGAGTACGATGCCGAGAGAGACGGGGCTGTCTTCCTCTCCGAAGGAGACGATGGCGCGGCGCTCGCCGTCTTCGAGGATGGAGAAGTTGGCGGCGGTGAGCCCTGCAAGCGGCGTCCCTTTGCGATCGACGACGGTGGCAGGGACGAGAACGAGACGGGAGGCGCCGGTGAATGCAGCGGCGGCGGGCTGGACCGGCGACGCGGCGTCTGCGGCTTGCGCCAGGAAGGGCGGCGCAAGGAAGAGATAAAGGGTCAGATGCGCCAGCCGGTGAGTCATCCGTATTCCGCAGAACTAACGCAGTTGGGAGGATGGCCGCAATCGGCGAGGCTGCGGTATTTTGTCGCAGGCCGGATAAGGATTTCGTGCGGGCGGTGCGGCAAGTTACCGCGTCGACAAACGCGCGGGCGCGAATTACCGTTGAAATGTGCGAATCGCGCGGTGTGCACGCCTCCCAACTCGTGCACGGCGCGTGAACCTCGAGTCTCCGGGCTGCCCTTTGGTGCCTGCTCCTTTCGAGGGGGTCCGGAGACGCCGCGGGTGCGGCAATTTGCCGCGCGCGCGGCGGGTGCGAGGAAAGCTTTAATCGGAATAGAGTGTCCATGCCGCTGCCTGTGGCTGAATCGCCGGTGCAGGCTTCCGCCGAGGGGTCTGCCGATGAGCCGGTCGTGCTGATCGTCGATGACGACGAGGTGTTCCGGGCGCGTCTTTCGCGCGCCTTCCGGCAGCATGGCTGGGTGGCGCACGAAGCGGGCGATGCGGAAACAGCGGTTGCGCTGGCCGCGGAATTGAATCCGGAGCTGATTCTGGTGGATCTGCGGATGCCCGGGCGCACGGGGCTCGAGCTGATTCCCGATCTGCGGGCGCGTGACCCGGAAGCGGTGATCGTGGTGCTGACCGGCTATGGGAGCATCGCGACGACACTGGCAGCCACGCGGTCGGGCGCGAACCATTATCTGAGCAAGCCGGCCGATGTGGATCAGATCCTGGCCGTTTATGAATCCCTTGTGAGCGGTGAGAGCGCGGCCGACTCCATCCCGGCGCAGGTGCCTTCGCTGGCACGGGTGGAGTGGGAGCACATCCAGCGCGTGCTGACGGATTGCGGAGGAAACATTTCGCAGGCGGCGCGGCTGCTGGGAATCCACCGGCGGTCTCTGCAGCGCAAACTCGCCAAATATCCGCCGGGAGTCTGAGGGCGGCGGCGGCGAGCCGGTTCGGAAGTTGAATTGCTACATGGCCGCGTCAAAGGACTTTCCCAGAGAGGAGCGATTCCACTGTGATGAGACGTCGTGATTTTGTAACAGCCGCGGCTTCGGCGGCGGCGCTGTTCGAGGCAGCGAGCGCGAATGCGCAGGCGCAGAAGGGCAATTTGGAAGACATGCATCCGGCGAAGTACAAGGCGCTCGAAGCGTCGACGCTGCAGTGTATCGCGGCGGGAGAGGATTGCATGCGGCATTCGCTGTCGATGTTTTCGATGAATGACACGTCGATGGCGGGGGTTGCGAATACGGTGACGCAGCTTCTGGCGGTGTGCCGGGCGCTGCTCACGCTGGCAGCGCTGAATTCGCCGTTTACTGCGGAACTGGCGAAAACGACGGCGGACGTGTGCGGGGCGGCGGAGAAAGAGTGCCGGAAGTATTACGACAGGTACCCCGAGTGCAAGGCGTGCGCGGATGCGTGCAAGGCCTGCGCGGCGGATTGCCTGAAGGTGAAGTAAGACTGCGTCAATTGACCCGGAGCCTGAGCCGGTTCGCGGGAAGGCGCGTCACGCGCCTCAGCGCACCTTGATGGTGAGACGCGCGTCGGCGGATTTCCCTGATTTATCTTCCGCGATGAAGTGGTACTCGGTGGTTTTCGCCGGGGCGATATCGAGGCAGTTGCTGTAAGCCGGATAAACGTTGGACAGATCGGGTTCCATCCGCACCTTCGCGGCGTTGGTCACTCCGTAGCAAAGCGTGGTGTGTTCGCCGGGGTTCAGCGTGGCTTTTGAGGCAGCGAAGGTGAGGATTTTCACGTCGTCTCCGCCGTTGGCTTCAACGATATGCAGCGCCGTCTCGGCCTCCCTTTGCTCCTGCCTCTGTCTGGCTTTCTGCTCGTCGTTCCAGCGGGAATAGAAGACCCAGCCGTCGTAAAGCGCGGCGATGGCGACAGGGATGAAGAGCCAGGGGAGAATCCGGCGCAAGTTATCCATGGCTTATGGCCGACACTGCCCCCTGGGCCGGAAGAGTGACCTCATCCGGTCAGGCGGTCTTTCCGGTGCGGCGCATCAGGCGCTCGACGAGATCGACCCGGCGGCGGAGTTCGGCACGGTATTCCCGGTGGAATGCGTGATGAATTCCAACCAGCAGTCTGGCCCGTTCCGCGTCCAGGAGTTCGGCCAGAAGAGTCACTTCCTCCTCGCTGCTGATGGTGAGAGGTTCGGGAGTTGCCGTATTCATAAGACACCTGCTTTCGGAGAAGGTTCCTGACTCCATTGAAACTCGAGAAAAGGCCGGCGTCAATTGCCGGGCCGCGGCGGGTACCAGGAAAGGGCGACCAGGCTCGTCCACACGGCGTAGGCGAGAAGAAGATGGACCATCTGCGTCCAGACCGGGACGAGCAGGAGCATGTTGCCGGCGCCGGCGAAGAGCTGGATCACGGCTGCGGTCATCACGAGCATGGCGAGATTCGGGGCGTCCTTGAGGCGCGATTTCGCGTACCAGACGAGCCAGATTCCGACGGCGACGGCGAGAAACGGGTGAATGGCGCGGAGCCGGACGCTGAAGTTGGCCGCGGGATCGAGATCCTGCGCGAAGCCGGCCGCGAGAGAGTGGACGGGATAGAGGGTATCGGCGAGGGCGGCGAGCGCGCCGGTCATTTCGAGGAGCAGCACGGCACCGAGGATGGCCCAGCTCTTTGCGGAAACGCGCATGGCGGGGCGTCCCGAGGCCCAGCGCATGGTGAGCGTGAGGCAGGCGAGGAGTGTGAGGGTGTTCGTCAGATGGATGCAGAGGACGACGCCGCGGGCGACGGAAGCATCGTTGACGACGAGACCGAATTTCACGAGCGCGGCACCGATCAGGGCTTCAGTGACGAGGAAGATGGCGGAGAGCGTGGCGGCGGGTCTCGCGCCGTGTCCCTTGGGGAAAGCGCGGAAGGCCCAGACAAGGAGGGCGACGATCAGGAAAGTGTCGATGCCGGTAAGCGAGCGGTGGGCGAATTCGATGATGGTGGCG
>DASPQQ010000240.1:0-7035 GCA_035624885.1 Bryobacteraceae bacterium
CGAGCGCACCGGCACGGGCGTGAAGATGAAGGTCACGCTTTCGAGCGGCAAGGTGGAAGAAGTTTCGGCTGACAAGCTGCTGATCGCGATCGGCCGCGCGCCGAATACCGCGAACATCGGGCTCGAGAACACGAAGGTGGAGCTCGATCGCGGGTTCATCAAGGTGGACCAGTATCAGCAGACGGCGGAGCCGGGCATTTACGCCATCGGCGACGTGGTGGCCGGTTTCCCGCAGCTCGCGCATGTTGCCGCCGCGCAGGGCATGGTGGCCGTCGCGAAGATCGCAGGCAAGGAAGCGGTGCCGATCAGGCGCAACCGCATTCCGGGCGCGACTTACACCGAGCCCGGTATCGGCAGCGTGGGCCTCACCGAAAAGCAGGCGCGCGACGCCGGCTACAAGGTGAAGATCGGCAAGTTCCCGTTCCAGGCAAACAGCAAGGCGACGATCCTCGGCAAGCACGACGGCTTCGTGAAGATTGTGGCCGACGAGACTTACGGCGAGATCCTGGGAGTTCACATCATCGGGCCCGAGGCCTTCGAGCTGATCTCGGAAGCCGTCACGGCGATGAACGCCGAGGCGACGGTCGAGACGATGATGAATACCATCCACGCCCACCCGACCATCTACGAGGCGGTCGGCGAGGCCTTCAACAACGTGTACGGTTTGACGATTAATGCGTAGCGAAGCAGAGCTTCGCGCCAGGCGAAGCTGTGAAGTACTCGATCTCGGGCGCATGAGCTACTCGGAAGCGCTCGGGATCCAGCACCGCATCGCGGACGAGAGGAAGCAGGGCCGCGGTACGGACCATCTGCTGCTCGTCGAGCACCTGCATGTGGTGACGATCGGGCGCAACGGGCATGAGGAGAACATCCTCATCTCCGAGGCGCGCATGAAGCAGCTCGGCATCGAGCTGTTCGAGACCGATCGCGGCGGCGACGTGACGTATCACGGGCCGGGCCAGGCGGTGGGTTATCCGATCATGGATCTGCGCGAGTGGAAGCGCGATGTGGGCGCGTTCGTGCGCGCCGTCGAGCAGGTATTGATCGATACGCTCGGCGATTTCGGCATCAAGGGCGAGCGCGTGGGCAAGTGCACGGGTGTCTGGGTTGGTGGAGCGAAGATCGCGGCCATCGGGATTCACCTGAGCCGCTGGGTTTCCACGCATGGCTGGGCGCTCAACGTGGCGACGGACATGAAGTATTTCCAGTACATCGTGCCGTGCGGGCTGACGAAGCCCGTGACGAGCATGGCGGAGCTGGGCGTGCGCGCGGACATGCAGGACGTGAAGGATTCGCTCGCGCGCCACTTCGGGAAAGTTTTCGATTTCGAGATGCAGGCCGAGCCTGTATTGACCGGGAGATTCTGACCAAATGACAGACGTGTTGATGCCCCAGATGGGCGAGAGTATCGTCGAGGGAACGCTGACGAAGTGGCTCAAAAAGCCCGGCGACAAAGTCGAGCGCGATGAGCCGCTGTTCGAGATTTCGACGGACAAGGTGGATACCGAAATTCCTTCGCCCGCCGCGGGCATTCTGGGCGAACTGCTGGTGCAGGAAGGCCAGACCGTGCAGGTGAACGCGATCGTGGCGCGGATCACGGAAGAGGGCGCGGCTGCTCCGGCGCCGCCCAAGGCTGAGCCTGCTCCTGCTCCGAAGCCCGCGGCCGCTGCACCGCCTCCGCCTCCTCCACCACCGGCTCCGGCTCCTGTCGCCGCTGCGGCGGTTGAGCCGGCGGGTCCGCTGTCTCCGCTGGTGCGGCGGATTGCGCGCGAGAACAATGTCGATCTGTCGAAGGTTGTCGGCACCGGCGCCGGCGGACGCATCACGAAGGATGACGTCGAGGCTTACATCCGGGCTGGTGCGGCTCCTGCTGCGCCAGCTCCCGCCGCGGCGAAAGCCGCACCTGCACCTGCTCCGGCTCCGGTTCTGACCGGCCAGGCGCAGCCGACGGCGAAGTTCCGCGTGGAGCCGATGAGCAACATGCGGGTCAAGATCGCCGAGCACATGGTGATGAGCAAGCGCACTTCGGCGCACGTCACGACGGTGCATCGCGTCGACATGACGAAGGTCGCGAAGGCGCGCGCGAAGGCGAAAGACGAGTTCCAGGCGCGCACCGGCATGTCGCTGACCTTCCTGCCGTTCATCACGCGCGCGGCCTGCGATGCGCTGCGGGTTTACCCGATCGTCAACGCTTCGATCGACGGCACCAACGTCGTGTATCACAACGACATCAACATCGGGATCGCGGTGGCGCTCGATGGCGGGCTCATCGTTCCGGTGATCCGCAACGCGGATGAGAAGAACGTGACCGGGCTGCAGCGGTCGATCGTGGACCTCGCTTCCCGCGCGCGCGCCAAGCAGCTCAAGCCCGATGAGATTCAGGGCGGCACGTTCTCGATCACCAACTTCGGCAGCTTCGGCAGCGTGTTCGCGACGCCGATCATCAACCAGCCGCAGGTGGCGATTCTCGGCTGCGGCACCGTCGAGAAAGTCCCCGTGGTCGTCGATGACGCGATCGCGATCCGCTCGCAGTGCTATCTGGCGCTCACGTTCGACCACCGGCTGATCGACGGCGCTCTCGCCGATCAGTACACCGCCAAGGTGAAGCACATCCTCGAGAACTGGTCGGAAGAAATCCTTTAACGAGCGGTCAACGACCGCTCTTGTCGACGGACTCAATTTTGAGGCCGCCAAACGAGACTTCTCTCGTTCTGGCGGCCTCTTCTATCTGGAAGCCATTCACGCTGTAGCTGACGCTGCCGGTGGGCGGGATCACGAGGAACTGGACCGGCTCGGTTGCGGAAGCGGCTCCTGAGAGTTTCGCGGCTCCGGTGTGCAGGCCCGGCGTGGCTCCGCTCGTGAAGACGCGGAAGGAGACTTCGCGCGAGGTCGAGGCGCCGACGGAGACGGGCAGCCTTGCGGGGGAGAAGTCGAGGCCATCGGCTGTGAGTTCGAGCTCGAAGTTGCGGATTTCGGGCGCGTTGTTGCGGATCGCGATGGTGACGTCGCGGCCGGTGCGCTGGTTGACGGGGACCGTTGCGGGGAAGAGCGGGAGCGCGGAGTTCCTGGCAACGTGGATGTCGATCTGCTCCGGGAAGCTGAGGCTGGCGGGACGGAGGAGTTGCGGGCTCGCGTGGCTCATCTGCTGGCCGTCGGCTTCGATGGCGAGTTCGGCGTGATCGCCGTGGATGAAGGTGCCGGGGACTTTGATGTCGAAGGTCAGGACGAGGGGTTCCTTGCCGGGCTCCTGCTGGTTCACTTCGAGACCGGGTGAGGTGCGGAGGCGCGAGCGCTGGGCGATGGCTTCCGATGAGTACTGCGCGGGCAGGTGGTTGGTTTCGCCGATGACGAGGACTTTGGCGCTGTCGAAGAAAGCCGTGGCGTCGGGCGGTTCGATGGCGAGGCCGATGCGGACTTTGCTGCCGGGACCGGCGCCCGCGGGAAAGGTGAGGCGCGCGCGGTGTTCGGTGGTGTCCCAGTCGAAGGGAGTGGGTTTGGCTCCGGCGACGAGCGGGCCGTAGGGTTCGCGCGAGAGCTGGAGGATGACTTCGCCGGGTTTGGGCGCGGCGAACTCCATGGCGAGGATGCCGTTCTCGTACTCCATGTCGATCAGTTCGGCGTTCGCGTAGATGACGTGGTCGAGCGCGGCGAAGGCGTTGCCGCCGAGGAGCGGGATGTTGACCGGGAGCCAGAGCGAATCGTGCGCCGGGACGGTCACGCTGGGGATGCCGATGGCTTTCTTCGCGACAGGGTAAAGGGCTCTGACCTCACCGGTCCAGGGAGCGTTGCTGCGGTTGATGACGGAGACGACGGAGATGCCGCTGGGTCCGGTGAACTGGCGGACGGTGATGCCGGTGGGGAGTTTGGGCGGCGTGGTGGCGGGGAGTTCCTTGAGCTCGGAGAAATTCGTCCGCCAGAAGGCAGAGAGCTGGGCATTGCGGCGGACCGGCGTGGTGCCGCTGCGTTCTTCACCGGCGAAGCTGACGGCGCCGGCTTTGTAGCCCGCGGGGCCGAAGGTGTCTTCGACGTCGGTCCAGAGGATGGCCGCGGCGCCGGATTCGAGTCTTTCTCTGGCTTCGGTAAGGGCGTCGGGGCGCAGCACCGAGATGCGGACGGGAGTGAGGGGATCGGTGAGCGGGCCGCCGTGGGCTTTGGTGAGCGGGAGAAGCGCCTCGGGCACGGGGCCTTCGAGGTCGGCTTCCATGGAAAGGCGGCGCACGATCCGGATGACTTCGTTCAGTTGCGCTGCGTCGCCGGGCGGAAGGCTGACGTGGGTGATGCCGATGTTCTTGAGCCAGGCGAGTTCACGCTGCCAGAGCGGCTGGGGACAGGTGGCCCAGGGGAATTCGACGGATTCGACCCAGGCGGGAGCTGAAGCGGCGAACGCGAGCGCGAGGATTACGGCACGCATCATGCGCTTTGCTTGCGCAGGCGGAAATCGTCGATGCGCGGCATTTTGATGACCCGGCACATTTCAAACAGACGCGAGCGGGCGCGGGGACCGATGCGTTCGGTCAGGGTGGTGCGGTGATCGGTGACGTTCGAGCGCTCGTCGATGAGGTTGGTGGTGGCGATGAGCGGTTTGCACTGGTTGCAGCGCGAGGTGATGACGCTGGTGACGGTGTCTTCGACCCAGTCGGTGACGCGGTGCGCGCCGAGATCGTCGAGGAGGAGGACTTCGGCGTCGATGGCGGTGCGGTAGGTTTCCTTGTCGGCGGAGTTGGAACTGGAATCGTAGCCGGCGCGGATGCGGTCGAGAAGGTTCTGGTAGTCGAAGAAGATGCCTTCGAAGCCTTTGGCGATGACGGCGCGCAGGGCGGCGACGGCGAGGTGGGTCTTGCCGGTGCCGGGATCTCCCATGAGGAGCAGGCCGGGCTGCTTTGTGTTGGGGAATTCGCGCGCGTAGCCGCGGACGGCGAGGAAGACTTCGGTGAGTTCGCGGTAGGCGATGGGGTTATCGCGCGGCAGCAGGAAGTTTTCGAGCGAGGCGTTCTGATAAAGCGGCGGAATGCCGGCGTTCGATTCGAGCGAGCCCGCGCGCTCGACGGCGACGCATTCGCAGCGGACGGCTCCCGAGACTTCGTCGCGCTCGACGATTTTCCAGCCGGTTCCGTTACAGAGTGCGCAGACCACTGCTTCCATTATCCTTCCGCGGGAACGGGGGAGACGCGGGATAGCGGCTTCGAGTGTGCTGCACGGCTGGGGGGACAGTCCGCCTTTTTCGCAAACTGCGCGAAAAAGGGTACAGTCCCCGGGTGAACCATCATTCGATTACCGCCAGGACGGCGCCGGCGTTCACGCTGTCGTTTTCGGCGGCGTTGATCGAAGTGACTTTGCCGTCGCGCGGGGATTTCATTTCGTTCTGCATCTTCATGGCTTCGACGACGACGATGCCCTGACCGGCGGTGACTTCGTCACCGGGTTTGACGAGGATGCGGACCACTTTGCCCGGCATGGGCGCGGTGATGTTCGCCTTGCCGTGCGCGCCGGCGCCAGCGCCCGAACGCTTCCACTGGCGCGGGTCTTCGACGGTGCAGTCGAAGGTGTGGCCGTTGATGGTGACGTTCGCGCCATCGACGAAGGCTTCGTAGACCTTGTTGCCGATGATGACGCTCCAGACGCCGGGTTGGGTTTCCCTGATGTCGCTCATCTCATCAGCCTCTGGCGGCCGGCGGTTTTCCAGTTGGATTGCGTGGCGACGGGCGCGGCTTCGGCGGGTTTCGTTTTCAGCGGGATTTGTTTTGCAATGGCTTCGAGTTCGGGATCGGGCTTTGGTTTGAGGTCGAGCGTCTTCAGGAGTTGATCGAGGTAGTTGGTGTGGATGTCGCCGGAGCGGAAGCCCGGATCGTTGAGGATCAGGTTGAAGAGGGGGATGGAGGTTTTGATGCCTCCGACGTGGTATTCACCGAGAGCTCGCTGCATTTTATGGATGGCGTGTTCGCGCGTGCCGCTCCAGACGATGAGCTTCGAGAGCATGGGGTCGTATTCGAGCGGGACGGTGAAGCCGGAGTAGATGCCGGAATCGAGGCGGACGCCGGGCCCCGAGGGCTCGAGGAGCTGGGTGATTTTGCCGGGCGAGGGGAAGAAGTTGTTGGCGGGGTCTTCGGCATAGATGCGGCACTCGACGGCTGCGCCGCGGAGCTGGATGTCGTTCTGCGTGAAGGGGAGTCTGGCGCCGGCGGCGATTTCGATCTGGAGGCGGACGAGGTCGAGGCCGGTGACGAGTTCGGTGACCGGGTGCTCGACCTGGAGGCGCGTGTTCATTTCGAGGAAGTAGAAGTTGCCGTCGTTATCGGCGAGGAATTCGACGGTGCCGGCGTTGTAATAGCCCGCGGCCTGGGCGGCCTTGATGGCGGCTTCTCCCATGCGCTGGCGCATTCCGGGTTTGCGGGCGACAAGGGGCGAGGGCGATTCCTCGATGACTTTCTGGTGGCGGCGCTGGAGGGAACATTCGCGTTCGCCGAGGTGGACCATGTTGCCGTGCTTGTCGCCGAGGACCTGGATTTCGATGTGGCGCGCGTTTTCAACGAGTTTCTCGATGTAGATGCGGCCGTCGGCAAAGGCGCGGTGGGCTTCGGAGGAGGCGGCTTCGAAGGAGGGGATCAGATCTGCCGCGCGATCGACGCGGCGCATGCCTTTGCCGCCGCCGCCGGCGACGGCTTTGAGCATGACGGGGTAGCCGATGGAGTTGGCGAAATCGAGGGCGGATCGGGAATCGGGGAGAGGGTCTTCGGTGCCGGGGACGATGGGCGCGCCACCGGCTTTGGCGACGTGGCGGGCGCCGGTTTTTGAGCCCATTTTGCGGATGGAATCGGAGGAGGGTCCGATGAAGGCGATGCCGGCGGTTTCGCAGGCTTCGGCGAAGCGCGCGTTTTCGGAGAGGAAGCCGTAGCCGGGGTGGATGGCGGCGGCTCCGGTGCGGCGGGCGGCTTCGAGGATGCGGTCGATGTTCAGATAGCTTTCGGTGGAGGGGGCGGGGCCGATGCAGATGGCTTCGTCGGCTTTGCGGACGTGGAGGGCGGCGCGGTCGATTTC
>DASPQQ010000241.1:0-5049 GCA_035624885.1 Bryobacteraceae bacterium
TCTTCAGCACGTCGCGCAGCCGCACGCCCGTGAACTTGCCGCAGGAAGAAAGCCCCTGGAACCGCGCCGCGCTGTTGCCCGAGCACTCATATCCGTTCACCACATCGATCACGGGCTTCATCGCCTTCAGGTCCGAAAGCAGCAGCTCCTGCGGCTTCGTCACCATGCCGGTGAACTTCAGCTTGTAAGTGAGCGGATCGATCTCCGGCCGGTTGTAGTGCTGGATGAAGAAGAACTGATCGGTCGGCGTGATGTGGCCGTCGATCTTGCGGATATCGAGGAAGCGCGTCGCCGCGTCGGGATTCGGGTTGGGATTGAAGTTCGCCGGATAATCGGTGAACGGAATATCCGTCTCGCCCTGTGCTGCCGCCGGCACCTCGAACTCCGGCAAAAACGCCAATAACCCCGAGAGCGAAAGGGCCCTCCTCATCGAATCTCTGCGTGTGATCGTATCCGCCATATGGCGGCTATTCTAACGGATTTCAGAACCGTCCGGAATCCACATCCCGCAGGAACTGAATGATGCCGGCCATGTAAACCTTCTGTCGCGGCCGGTGTTGTCGGTATCACTCAACGTCACCGGCTTCGGAGGAACACCCCGCCAGCACGCGGCAAGCGCTATCGCAATGGTTTTCACTCCATCAACCCTGCAACGCCGCCAGCGATTGCTGAATCGTCGGACTCTTCCCCGCTTCCACATCCCGCCGCCGCAGCTGATGGAACCGGCTCAGAATCCCGTTCGCTTTTGCCAGAGCCACGACTCGTTCCGTGAAGGCCTCGATGGCCGTAGCCGGAACTGCATAGAGCGCAACATCATCGTTCAGTACATCGAGATAAGCACGAGCGCCGCAGCATCCGAGACTCAACGCCGATCGTCCCGAGTTCTTCGCCTGCGGAATGACGGCGCAGGCGGGCCGTCCCATGGCCGGAGGCAACCCGCCTTCCGATTGCTGAGAGGCCTCGGAAACGATGAGCGTCTGATCCGGCCGCACGAAGAGCAAGACGACGTCCGGATCGACCGGAATCTGCGCGAGCGGGCCGTAGATCACGTACTTTGGTTTCGACGCGAGCACCGGAATCGTCGGCACATCCTCGGCCCGCACATAGGTGAGGTCGCCGAAGACCTTGAGAGCGTCGCCGAGATCGGTCGCGGCTGCGGAACTCATTTCGAGATTGTGGGTGTACAGCCCGATGGAACAGAGCGAATGATCGGATGCGGACGTCGCGAAGACGCGCGCCCCTGCTTCCTGCCAGAATCGGCAACCGGCGGGACTGTGCCCCGCCCAGGCCTCCACGCCCGGCGGAACCTTTTCAGAGAGACAGACAGCCACCGGCGGCTGTGTGAGATGAAGCGCGTCTGTGAGCGATTGGGCAACCTGGCGGTAAGTGGACATTACTCGAATATCGCATCAGCCGAATATTGGATTAACCCTGGCAACACGGGCAACCGGCGCCTTTGACGGAGAACAAACCGGCGGCAGCCGCGGCAGGCGGCCGGCTCGCTCTGGCCAGGCTCCCTGCGCGCCGCGGCCGCAACTGCTCGTCGGCTCGGCCCTGCGCTCCCCGATAACCCGTTACGATCCGGAACTGGTGATTATCGACTGTGCTGTCGATCCGGATACTATCCGGCCCGGTTACCTCGAAGCGGGTGAACGGTTGCCCGTCGGCTGTGATCTTTACGGCCTTCGAATCCGGCAGCTTCGTCACGTTCCATTTGGTTTGAGCGCCGCGCCGGTCCGGCGCGGCTGCGTACGTGCCCACGTTCAGCGTGCCGCTGGCCGGGTCGTTCCACGCCTGGTAAACGCCCAGCGACGGGAAGTCGACGCCTTCCACGGTGGGTGCTTCGAACTTGTCCATGTGCGGTACCTCGAATGCGCGGGCCCAGTCGCCGCCTCGTCCGATCTCCGAAACCATCAGGGTCGCGCTCTGCTGCCCGCGGGGGAACCCCTCGTTGAGCCGGAACCACCAGCCGAACATCTCGTTCCGGGGGCCGAAAAAGCGAGGCTCACTCTCGCGCTCCGCGGCCGCCGCCAGGCGCTCCGCAACCAGGGTATCTCCCAGTTCACGAGCGAGCAGCAACCCGTTCGAGTTCGCCCGCACCTGCGCATTCGGAGCCCTCCACCCGGCGGCGTTGGCAGCCGCATCGTAGAGCTGCGCCGCCAGTTCGCGATTCTGCGGCAGCACCATGAACGCGACATTCAGCCCGGAGGCCGGCGGACCGTTAAACTTGAAGCCGACCAGCGGGTCGTAGTAGTTCGTGACCCACTCGAGTTTTCCATCTTTCGAGACACCCATGTAATTCTGCCGCGCGTAATCGAGGAAGTTCTGGGTTGGCAGATGGGTCTGCCTGCCGTAAACCTTGTCGTAAAGGTACATCCCGAGCGCCGCCGCACTGTTGCAATAGAACCAGATCTTGGTGTTCTCGCAATGGGGTCCTTCGGGCCGTTGCCGGTACTGCTCTTCGAGCCGCGCGGCGAGCCGGTGGTGATCCCACTCGAACTCTTCGTCCGCGTAACCCGTGACTTTGAACGGACGGGCCCACTTGTCATCGCCCGAAATGTACTTGTATGTGGCCAGCAACAGATGGAACCAGCCGCGGAAGAACAGATAACCATCCGCGCCCACCGGATCGCGTTGCAAACCCCACGGCTGGATGCCGTTCGCCGTCCAGCCGAAGCGATTGTAATTTCCCCGCAGATTGGGCGGGAGTGTGGCCATGATCGAGGCGGGATACTTCGCGCGCTTCGGGTCGTCACCAATCTGCGTCAGCCAGTCGATCGCGCCCCAGTAAGTCGGGTATCGTCTGGCCATCTCATCGGTGATCCGCGTGTACACTTCGCGCCACGCCGGAGTCTGATCCGCCATCATCAGCAGGCCGTACGCCGAGAAGGAGAGGTCGAACCTGCCGTAGCTCAGGACCACCGGAGCCGTATAACGGTCCCACCACGGGTGCGGAACCCCGGCGCTCGACCAATCGTCCAGCGTCGTGCTCTTTTCCCAAAGGAAGCGCAACCAGCCCAGCGTGCGCCGATTCAGCCCCGGGAACGGCGAGGCAGGCGGTTCGGGCAGGGAAGAGGGGGAAGGCGACGCCTGGGCCAGCGCCTCGCTGACCGGCAGACCTGCCATGGCCACTGTGGTTCCGACCGTCTGGAAAAATTCACGCCGCGTGACCATCCCCCGATTATAGTGGCGGAGAACTTCGGTTTCCGCAGAGCGTCTTGCGAACTTCAGCGGGATTCCTGGCCGCGGAACCATGTACAGTATTAGCCGATGCGCCCAGCCGTCTTCTTATTCCTGCTCGCCGCCACAGGCGCGGCTCAAACCGACTGGCCCACTTTCGGCCACGACCTCGGCTCCAACCGCTTCTCCCCGCTCCGCCAGATCACGCCCGAAAATGTCTCCACGCTGAAGCGCGCCTGGACTTATCACATGGACCCGACCGGCCGCGCGCAGGCCGCTTCGGAAACCATCCCGCTCGTCGTCGGCGGGATCCTGTACCTCACCACTCCCTATAAACGCGTGGTCGCGCTCGAGCCCGAAACCGGCAAGGAAATCTGGGCCTTCGACGTTCCCGACGGCAACCCCGCCCGCCGCGGCCTCGAATACTGGCAGGGCGACAAGCAATCGCCGCCGCAGGTTTTCTTCGGCACCGACTACCCGTCTCAAACCGCAGCCCAGAAACACACGGGCAGCATTACTCAATCTCAGTTCCTCTGTATCCTCCGTCGCTACACAGGCCAGGCAATGCTCCGTCTGAAATCGGAATGAGCAAGCAACTCAGGCACAGGCTGGTAGCCGGGAACTGTCACCAAAGCGACCTGCAACCCAGCCCGTCGGGCATACTTCATCGCCGGAATGCAATCCGTATCGTTTGTTGCGAGCGCAATCAGATCGGCGGATCGATTGTGGGAGATGCTGGCCATATCGATGCCGATCCGCATATCGACACCCTTTTGTTCGAATTCCGGATGAAAGTCCGCGTCGGTGAGAGGCTGTCCCGGGGTGTACGGGACCTTGTTTTTGTTGATCACATATCCGCGGAACTTCAGAACACCGAGGCGAACTGAGAAGAGATCCTTATACGAGAGTTCCTTCAGCCACGCATCGCTGCCAGTGAAGGTTTTCGTGCTTCCGGAAACCGGCAGAATGGTGGCGCCGGTGAACGGGGCGCAATCGTAGTACATGATCCGGTGGATCGTCTCACTCTTCAGAGCGCACGCGTGGCCGATCTTCTCGATATACGCCGGATCGTAGTTTTTCCCGGCGCTTTTGGCGTGGACACGAACGTGACCCCCGTCAAGCATCACCACAACTCGTGACGCCATACAGTAAAAAGGCTCAAAGGGTTAAACCCAATGAGCCTTGGATAATGCCCGCCTACGGGCGTAGCGGATAGCTGTCGATGGCCTCAACCGGCCACCTGTGGATATTTTCACATAGAAACGGTGCCTGAACAAGCGAATGTTCTCACTCCATCTCCCACATCCGAAACACATGCTGATGCTTCGCCAGATCCACCCGCCGCCCGATAAACGTTACTCCCTCCATGCGCAACCGCAGCCGCTGTTCCTCTCCCGCCTCGAACCGCAGCTTGATCTCTCCGCCAGCTCCGATCACCGTCTGCCACGGAACCCCGTCATGAGACTTCCGCAACAGCCGTGCCACTGCGCGATGATGCAGCGGATATCCCGCAGCCGCCGCCACCTGTCCATAGGTCGCCACTTTCCCTTTCGGGATGGACCGCATCGCCCGCCGGAACGCGTCATCGCGTAGCTCACTCGGCTTCCTGCCGGCTTTGTCGATCCGCCGCAGGAGCTTCCATGCCGGCTCCGGTGCCCTCTTCTTTCTCGCCATTCCTGATGCAAAGCTTACCGGGGAATAACGGTGTTAAGCTAATTCCGGCAAGCCATGAACCACTTCGACGTCCTCATCATCGGCGCCGGCCTCTCCGGCATCGACGCCGCCCACCACCTCAACAAATTCTGCCCGAAGAAGACCTGGGTCATCCTCGACCAGCGCGAACGCATCGGCGGCACCTGGGACCTGTTC
>DASPQQ010000242.1:0-7442 GCA_035624885.1 Bryobacteraceae bacterium
TCTACCGGTTCCTGCTGGGGCTGCTTCCCTGGTGACGTGATGGGCATCCTGCTGCGCCTGCGTTTATTCGCGATTCCGGTTCTTCTGGCCGCGCCGCTCTGGCCGGCGACTCGTCTCAAGGATCTGGTCTCGATCGAAGGCGTGCGCGATAACCAGCTGGTCGGCTACGGGATGGTGGTCGGGCTCAACCGCACCGGCGACAAGCAGCAGACCGTCTTCACCACGCAGAGCCTCGCCGCGCTGCTCGAAAAGATGGGTGTCGCGGTCACCGCGACCGCGATCAAGGTCGCCGATACCGCCTCGGTCATGGTCACGGCGACGCTTCCGCCTTTCGCGCAGCCGGGCATGAAGATCGATGTCACGGCATCGGCCATCGGCGATGCCTCGAATCTGCAGGGCGGAACGCTGCTGATGACCTCTCTGCACGCGTCAAACGGCGAGATCTACGCGATCGCGCAGGGGCCCATCGTCACCGGCGGTTTCGTCGCCGGGCGCGGCGGCGTGACCGAGACCGTGAATCATCCGACCGTCGGCCGCGGACCGGCCGGCGCAACAGTGGAACGCGCGGCGCCTTCCGTCGTGCCGGGCTCGCGTGTCCGTCTGCAGCTCCGCAGCGCCGATTTCATGACCTCGGCGCGCATCGCCGAGGCGGTCAACAAACTCTATCCGGCGCCGAAGCCCGTCGCGCAGGCGGAAAATTCGGCTCTGGTGACCGTCGACACGCCCGACGCCTGGAGAGGCCGGACGACCGAATTCATCGCGGCCCTCGAAGACGTTCGGGTGGACGTCGATGTGCCCGCGCGCATCGTGGTCAACGAACGCACGGGAACGATTGTGATGGGCAAGGAGGTGCGCATCGCGCCCGTCGCCATTCTGCACGGCAATCTTTCGGTCGAGATCCAGACGGATTTCCTCGTCTCGCAGCCGTTGCCCGGTTCGCGCGGCACGACGGAAGTGGTTCCGCAGGAAACCGTGCGGGCCACGGATCAGGCGGCGAAGAACGTGATTCTCAAACAGGGCGCGACGGTCGAAGAACTGGTGCGCGCGCTGACGGCGATCGGATCGACGCCGCGCGACATCATCGCGATCCTGCAGAATCTGCGCGCGGCCGGCGCTCTCGATGCCGACCTGGAGGTGATATGACGCCCTCCGGCATCGGCGCGCCCGCGGCCACCGTGCCAGCGGATCAGCAGGAGAAAAGGACCGTGAGCGCCGCGAGAGACTTCGAGGCTCTCCTGATCGCGCAGATGCTCAAGTCCATGCGCAGCGAAAAATCAGCCTGGCTGGGTTCCGGGGACGAGTCGGACGGCGATTCGAACGACGCGGTGCTCAGCCTGGGCGAACAGCAGATCGCGCAGGCGCTTTCCGCCGGCGGCGGGCTCGGGCTCGCGAAGATGATCGAGACCGGCCTGACGAAAGGGACACCGTCTTCAGGCGCTGACCGTTAGCCGCACCACGTGATTCAGATTGGCTGGCGCGTAGTTCCTTGCCACGGCTTCTTCCGCGCGCGCCGCGGCCGCTTCGGCCACTCCGTTCCATCCTTCCAGCAGCGTGGCGAGAACTCCGAGGGCATCGGCGAGCGGCTTGTCCGCCTGCTGCGCATTCGCCTCGAGCAATTGCTGCTGCACAAAGAGATACAGTGAGCGCAGCTGATTGGTGAGCTCCGGCGAGACTTCGGGACGCAGTGCGTTGTTCAGTTCCGCCATCACCGCATAAGCCCGGGTAATGGCTTTGGCCCGTGGCGCAATCCGGCCGGCGGCCAGATGACCGCGGGCTTCCTTCACGCAGGCGATCGCGTGCTGGTGGAGCAGCCGCACGAGATCGATGGGATCCGCGTCGAGTATCTTCCGTTCGAAATAAGGATTCATAACATTCACGCCTGAATGTTTTATCGGCCCTTTCGGGATTTGTTTTAGATCTAAACTTTCCCGGCGTCCCCGCCGATCAGCTTTGCGGGAGAAAAGCATGACCGCGACCCGACTGATCGACGTCCTGATCGTGGACGATTCCGCCGCGATCCGCAGGATACTGCAGAGAGTTCTGCGCCAGACGGACCTGCCGCTCGGCGAAATCAAAGAGGCGGGCGACGGCGCCGAAGCCATCGAAATCCTCGAAAAATCGGACGTCGGACTGATTCTGTCCGACATCAACATGCCGAAGATGGACGGGCTCGAGATGCTGGCCCGCATCCGGGAAATGCCGCAGGCGAGGCACGTCCCGGTGATCATGATCACCACCGAGGGCGGTCAGGGCAAAGTGATGGAAGCCGTGCAACTGGGCGCGACGGGTTACGTGCGCAAGCCGTTTACGGCGGAACAGATCAAGGAGAAGCTGGCCGGGATCGTCTAGGATTACGCGCGCGGGCCCGCTAACGCCCGGGCACGCCCATCCAGTTGCGCGTCCAGATGTCCTGCATCACGATGAACAGGAGCAGGATCAGCCAGTATAGTCCCGCCGCTACAATCATCTTGGTCAGACGCGTGCCGTACTTGACGTGCATGAAGAAGAGCAGCACGAGCGAAGCCTTGAAGATGGCGATCGAGAGCGCGACGAAGACGTTGAGGCGGCCGAGGTCGATGGTCGCCACAAAGGCCGTGACCCACGTCAGAACGATGAGCGCGGCGAAGACGGCGAAGTAGACCGGCAGCGGAACGATATGTTCGGCGTGGTGCTCGGCGGGACCTTCGCCCGGATGTGTGTCGGTAAGGATATCGTGCTTTTTCATTTCTATATCCCGAAGCCTGTCTTGGTCCTGTCAATGAGGTAGAGAAGCGGGAACAGGAAGATCCACACGATGTCGACGAAGTGCCAGTAGAGACCGAACATCTCGACCGGCGTGAACCACTTCGCCGTGTAAGCTCCCTTCTTCGCCTGCCAGATAAGGTAAAGCAGAATGACGGCCCCGACGATCATGTGGGTCGCGTGCAGCCCGGTCATGCCGAAATAAAGGGCGAAGAACAGGGATGTGTGACCCGGATCGACGCAGCCCTCGCATTCGAAATTTGCGCCGGGAACTTCATGGTGCACCCACTTGTCGTGATACTCGTAAGCCTTGACGCCGAGGAACGCGCCGCCGAGGAGCAGGGTCAGGATGAGGAACAGAACGATCAGGTTCTTCTTGCCGAGCTGCGCATAATGCACCGCCAGCGCCATCGTGAGACTGCTGCAGATCAGCACGGTGGTATTGAACGCGCCGATCAGAAGATTGGTCTTGCCGCTCGCCGAAGCGAAAGCCTCCGGATACCACTGGCGGTAGACAAAGTAGGCCAGGAAGAGCCCACCGAAGAACATGATTTCCGTGACGAGGAACAGCCACATTCCGACCGTCGAGGCATCTTTCTGCTGCTCGGCGTTTTCGAAATGGTGGCGAACCTGAAAAACTGGCGCCTGGCTAGCCAACGTGTACAACCTCCTCGGATGAATACGTATACGCCTCTTCCGTCACAACAGGCGTCACTTCAAAGTTTTCCGTAGTCGGCGGCGACTGGGTCTTCCATTCGAGCGTCGTGGCGCCCCAGGGGTTATCCGCCGTTTCCGTCACCGGTTTCAGCAGCGAGACCAGCAGGCAGCCGATTGCGATGGCATAGCCGAGGCCGAGAACCGTGGCTCCGGCAGACGAGAGACTGTTCAGCAGCGCCCACTCCGGCGGATAGGCGTGATAACGGCGGGGCATCCCCATATAGCCGAGAATGAACTGCGGGAAGAACGTGAAATTGAAGCCGAAGAAGATCAGAATCGCTCCGGCCTTGGACCAGGCCTGGTTGTACATGCGGCCGAACATCTTCGGCCACCAGTAGAACATGCCGCCCGTGGTGCCCATGATGGCGCCGCCCACCATCACGTAGTGGAAGTGCGCCACCACGAAGTAGGTGTCGGTCAGGTGCACGTTCATGCCGGTCGAAGCGAGGAAGAGACCGGTCAGGCCGCCGACCGTGAACAGACCGATGAAGCCGAGCGCGTAAAGCATCGGCGTTTCCAGACGAACCGAAGCCTTGTACATCGTGCCCGTCCAGTTGAAGACCTTGATGGCCGACGGGATGCCGACGATGTAGCTCAGGATCGAGAAGACCATGCCCGCGTAGATCGACTGGCTGGCGACGAACAGATGGTGGCCCCAGACGATGAAGCCGAACACCGCGATCGCGACCGAAGAGAACGCGATGAAGGTGTAGCCGAAGGGTTTCTTCGAAGAGAAAGTCGAAACGATTTCGGTCACCGCGCCCATCGGCGGCAGAATCATGATGTATACGGCCGGGTGGGAGTAGAACCAGAACATGTGCTGGAACAGCACGGGATCGCCGCCGTAAGCGGGATCGAAGAATCCGATGTGCAGGCCGCGTTCGAGAACGACGAGGAACAGCGTGACCGCGACGACCGGCGTGCCGAGAATCTGCACCAGACTGGTGGCGTAGTTGGCCCAGACGAACAGCGGCAGCCGGAACCAGGTGAGACCCGGCGCCCGCATGCGGTGGATCGTGACGATGAAGTTCAGTCCGGTCAGAATCGAGGAGAAGCCGGATATGAAGATACCGAGCCCGGTGACGATGACGTAGCCGTTTGAATAAGACGTGCTGAACGGGGTATAGAAGGTCCAGCCGGTATCGACGCCGCCCATCATCAGGGATGTGAGCACGAAGAGACCCGCGACCACGTAGATGTACCAGCTCAGCAGGTTGATCTTGGGGAAGGCCAGGTCCTTGGCGCCCACCATCATGGGAATCATGAAGTTCCCCAATGTGGCGGGCACGGCCGGGATCAGCACGAAAAACACCATGAGCACGCCGTGCATGGTGAAGAACTTGTTGTAGGTGTTCGATTCCACCAGATCGCCCGCCGGAGTCGCCAGTTCGAGACGGATCAGCACCGCGAACAATCCGCCGAGGATGAAGAACACAAGGACCGAGATCATGTAGAGGACCGCGATCCGCTTGTGGTCCGACGTCAGCAGCCAGCTTTTGACGCCGTGCGCGGAGTTGAGATAAGTTTTTCTTTCGGTCTGAGGAGGTGCAGCCGTAGCCGTTGTCATACTGATATTCCTTGCAACCCTATCGATTCCCCGGAGCCGCGGGGCGCGCCGCTGGTCTCGCCTGCGCCGGTGCCTGTTGTTCCGTCGCCGAGGTCATCACGGGCGCCGGCGGCACCGACGTCTGCGTGCCGTTCTTCGGCCCGAGCGACTTCACGTATTCGACGACCTTCAGCAGGCCGTCCTCGGTCAGCAGACCTTTGAAGGTCGGCATAATATCGTCAAACCCGGCTACTATTTTCGCCTGGGGGTACAGAATGGACTCGCGGATATAAGCTTCATCCGCGCGCACCCGGCTGCCGTCCTTGAGGTCAACCGTGGTGCCGAAGAGGCCGTTCAGGTTCGGGCAGCGCCCGTTTTCCTTGTTGATCTGGCTCGCGTGGCAGTTGCCGCAGCCAAGCTGGTTGAACAGCGCCTGGCCCTGCTCGGCCATCGAGCCCTCGCCGCTGCCCGTCGCCAGCCAGTCGTTGTAATCCTGCTGGTTCATCACGTATACGGTTCCGATCATGCCCGAGTGCTTGGTGCCGCAGTATTCGGCGCAGAAGATATGGTACTCGCCGATTTTGGTGGGCCGGAACCATTCCGTCGTGTACTTGCCCGGCAGCACGTCCGTCTTGGTGCGGAACGCCGGTACGAAGAAGTCGTGGATGACGTCTTCCGAAGTCAGCGTCAGGCGGATGTCCTGGTTCACCGGGATGTGCAGTTCGTTGATTTCCCGCGCGCCTTCGTTGTGCTGGATCTTCCACATCCACTGCTTGCCGGTCACGAAGATCTCGAGCGAATCGGCCGGCGGCCGCGATTCGGTGAAGTAAATGCTCGCGCCCCACGCGAACATGACCATCGAGAGACCCAGCGGAATCACCGACCACGTGATTTCGAGAATCATGCCGCCGATCGAATGCTCGTCGGCGGGCTTCGGAATGGTGTCATCCTTCTTCCGGTACTTGACGGCGAAGAAAACGACGAGAAACGCGACCAGAAGCGAAAAGAAAGCGCTGACGATCACGAGATACGCGTAAAGTCCGTCGACACTCGTCGCGATGGTCGACGCCGCTTCCGGAAAGATCTGGAAATTGGTTGCTCCCATATTCGGTTAAGCGGCCCGGTTTCCTTTCTGCCTGTTCTCTCTGCGCAACATGATGAATACAAATCCCCCCAGCGTCAGTAATGTCGCCGCTCCGGCCACGCGCAGAATGCCCAGCGCAACCGGCGTGTACTTCCCGGTGGTGGGATCGAAGTGGTAGCAGAACAGAAGAATCTGATCCACCGCCGTTCCGATCTTGTTCTGCGACGCCTCGATCAGCCCGAGGCGCATGTCCTTCGGCGAATACTCCACGCCGTAAAAATATTTGGAAAGCTTTCCCTGCGGCGTGAGGACGTAGACCGCGCTCGCATGCGCGAACTGCGCGTTGTAGACATCCCACTTGAAGTGGAATCCCACCGCGTCCGTCACCCGTTTGATCTCATCCGGATTGCCCGTCAGGAAGTGCCAGCCCGCGGCCGTCTCCGGATGCCCGTACTCTTTCACGTAAACCGCTTTCTTGGCCGCCGCCTGTTTGGGCGTCTCGCGCGCGTCGAAGCTGACCGCGAGCACGTCATAATCCTGGCCCGGCTTGAACGTCAGCACCTTCGCCGCCCGCACCATGCCGTTCAGGATCTCGGTGCACAGCATCGGGCACTCGTAATAAACCAGCGCCAGCACCACCGGCCGCCTGCCGAAATAATCGCCGATCTTCACATCGCGGCCGTTTTCATCGCGGAACTTCGCATCGAGCGGAAGCTGCGAATCGAGCTTCTGCTCGATCGTCACTTCCTTGAGCGGACTCGGCCGGTCGCCGCCCTTGAAATTCAGCAGATCCTGCGCCGGCAGATTGCGCGGCCCGTTCAGCATGATGTTCTCATCGATCAGGGAAGCGTTCGGGTTCGCAGGCGAGCCCGCGCCCTGACCGAAGACGGCCGCGGCGAGAATGAGTCCGGCGATGGAAACACGGATCGTCATTGTGAAATCTTTTCGAGAGTCCTCCCGCTCGAGGAATCTTCGGGAATCATGCGATAGCCGTCGTTGGCCGAACCCGCCGGGCTGGCCTTGTAGGGCAGGCCGCGCTTCGCCACCAGATCCATGGCCTCTTCGATCGGGATGCGCACGATGTTCTTCGCCGGGTCCACCCAGGCGTAGCCGGTGAGGATCTCGTTTTCGTCGGTGAGCATCTCGTGCAGCTCCACGCGGGGCGCAGCCTGCAGCCGCGGCTCGGGTGGCTGCCGGTTCTTTTCCTTCAGCATGGCTTCGGTCGCCGCAATTCCGGCGTTCTTCGCGTCTTCACGCTTGTAGAGGAAGTCGAACATCGCCCACATGGCGAAGACGGTCACCAGACAGCCGAGCAGCAGACCGATGCCGAAGGCACTGATCCGGAATACGTCG
>DASPQQ010000243.1:0-9830 GCA_035624885.1 Bryobacteraceae bacterium
CGCTCGCGCAGCAGATGCGCCGGTGGATTGAAGCGGTGCGCGGCATGGAGAAGCGGAATCCGCGCAACTACCCGAATCTGGAGAGCGCGGTGGCGCGCATGAAGGAAGCGAATCCGCGGCTTTCGGATGAAGTGGCGCGGCATCTGACGCTGCATGGCACGAACTGGAACGCGGATGGATCGATGACGTGGAAGTTCGATAATTACGTCCACGCGATTTCGCCGTACGGGCACGATCTGGCGGATACCGCGGACGTTTTCGCGCAGATCACATGCCCCACGCTGCTGTTCTGGGGGACGGAGAGTTTCGCGCCGATTCCGGAAAACGACCCGCGGCGTCTCGCGATTCCGAACCATCGGATGGTGGTGGTGGAGAATGCCGGCCACTGGCTGCACCACGATCAGCTCGATCTGTTTCTGAGGGAAGCGACGGCGTTTCTGAAGTAAGGTTCAGTTCAGATTCAGCGCGCGGATCTGCGGTTCTCCGGCTTCGAAGACCACCGAATGGTCCTTCGGTTTACGGCGCCAGAGTAGCGTCAGGGCGATGGCCGCTCCGCCGAGATAACCGGCGGATTTGACCGGATTGTGCTCGAGCGAAGCCTCGATGTCCGACAAGGTGAAGCTGTAGCTGGTAAAGCCGTAGAGGTAAACGACGGCGAGGATCGCCAGATTCACCTTGCCCGGGAAGTAAGAGCAGGTGAACGGAACCTTGTCGAAACGCCAGAAGAGAGCTTCGATCAGCAACGCTCCGGCGGCGGCCTGGAAGGCAATGTGGAGGAGCCCGGCTGCGATACCCCAGCGGAAGAGTTCGAGCGGAACGAAGCAGACGAGGGGCACGACGAGCCCGCTGACGAGCGCGCGCTTGCGCGTGGCATCGCGCGCGGCAGATCCCCAGCCGGATTCGGCGAGCCTGAAAACCCAGTTCGAATTGAGTTCGGCGGGGAACTGAAAGCCGGCGCGCAGGCCGCTGATGGCGAAGAAGGTGACGAGGATGGGAAATGCCCGGATGCCTTCGGGCGAGAGTCCGATGACGCCGTTTTTCACTACGACCATCACGAGCACGCCGAACGATATGCCCGCGCTGAGATAGGTGGCAAGGAAGAGGCGGTGTCTGGTGCTGCGGGCGAGGATGGCGCCGCTGAAGTAGTAAACGCCGCGCTCTTCGGGAGAGCGCAGAATCCAGTCGAACCAGCTCCGGTTGTTTTCGCGTCCGCTCCGTCCCACGTCTTCCGATTCGAGCGTGCGCCGGTAGTGGCGGACGAACCCCGCGGCCCAGGCGATGGCGAAGAGCAGGATCGCGCAGCCAAGGGCGCGAAATCCGAACCAGGCGAGCGCGGCGAAGAGCGGGTCCGTCCTGCCGGTGAAGAGTTCCGGGATGGCGGCAAACCAGTAGGGCGGGAAATACCAGAGAGCTTCCGGATGCGACGTCGCGATGATGCGGAGCTGCGAGTAGATCGGGAAGAGCAGCAGCGAAAGCACCATCAGGCTCATGCCGGTCATCTGGATGTAAGGCGAAAGGCGGCGGAACAGGCGGGGGCTGAGGAGGCTGATGAGCACGCCCTGAAACGCGGCGACGGCGAAGAAGGCGAAGGCCGCGGCGGCCGCGCAGCTTGTCGTGTGCATGAGGAGGAGGCGCAGCAATCCCGCGTTGCGGGTCCCCGGGATCAGGGTGGAGAGGAGCGGAATCAGAACCACGGACCCGGCATTGACCGCAGCGGCGATGATGCCGACGAAGGTGAGAAGCGAGAGAAGCTTCGCGCCGAACAGATCGCGCATGCGAATCGGAAACGGCGTGAGGATGAGAAAGTCGCGGCGCTCCGGGAAGAGCGTATCCCACTCGAAGATCGTCGCGAAACCGGTGACGGTGAAGGAATACGCGGCGAAGAAGAGGCGATCCGAGCGGAGATCCCATTCGAGCCCCGCCCGCCCCGACATCGAGTAGCCCATATAGCGCGGCAGCAGCCAGAGGGCAACGAGAATGCCGGGCGTGACCAGAAGGCCCAGGATCTGGGCGAGGCTGGTCTCGTAGCCCGAGCCCTCCGCCAGCGCGTCGCTTTCAAGGAAGCGCGCGCGGAAAAGCTTCACCAGCTCCCGAAACGGCGTCGTCACCGGGCCTGCATTACGGCCGCGATGTCAGTCGCGCGCCGCTCCATGTCGTCTTCCTTGACGAGCTGGGTGAAGATTTCCTCGAGGTTCGGCAGATGCATCAGGCTGCGCAGGCGGTCGACGGAATCGTCAGCCACGATTTTGCCCTTGTAGATCACGACGACGTGCGCGCAGACCTTCTCGACCAGTTCCAGGATGTGGGAGATATAAAGGATGGTTTTGCCCCGCGCCGCGAGCGCGTGGAGGAGATGGCGGAAGAGAAGCGCGTTGGCGATGTCGAGTCCGGATTGCGCTTCGTCGAAGATCAGAAACTCGGGATCGTGGAGGAGCGCCGCGGCGATCAGAACGCGCTGCTTCATGCCTTTCGAATAAGCCGAGATGGGAGCCCAGCGGGCGTCCGAAAGACCGAGAAGCGCCAGAAGCTCATTGGCTTTCCGGTTCACCGCCGGCTCGTCAATGCCGCGCAGGCGCCCGGCAAGCTGCAGGTACTCAAGGCCGGTCAGGTAACTGTAAAGATTCGGCTCTTCGGGGACGTAGCCGAGCTGGCGGCGGAAGGCGATGGGATCCTGGCGGATCTCCCTGCCGTTGAAAAGGACATTGCCTTCAGAGGGATGGAGGAGTCCGGCCAGCATTTTGACCGTGGTGGATTTGCCGGAACCGTTCGGCCCGAGATAGCCGGTGATTTCACCCGGCCGCATGGTGAAGCTGACGTGGTCGACCACGGTGTGGCTGCGGAAACGTTTGGTAAGCCCGCGGACCTCAAGCATGTGCGTTGGACACCCGGACTGGCGCGGAAGTTCCCGGGCCATCAATGTGCTATTGTCTATAGAGAATACGGAGATTACCCGTGAAGCACGCCGATTCCCCGCTCGATATTTCCGTGGTTGACGATTTCAACCACCAGCACGACCACGTTGTCCGGACTGAAATCGAAGAGTTCCGCGCCAAGGCCGCCGACATGCTGGCGGGGCGGATCTCGGAGGACGATTTCCGCCCTTACCGGCTGCGTTTCGGCTGTTACGGACAGCGCCAGCCCGGCGTGCAGATGATGCGGACGAAGATTCCGGGCGGGATGCTGACGGCGGCCCAGATGGAGCGGCTCGCGGATGTGGCGGATTTCATCGGCGGCGGCAAGGGCCATCTCACCACGCGGCAGAACATGCAGTATCACTTCGTGCCGCTCGAAAAGTTCGCCGACGCCATGCACATGCTGCATGACGTTGGCATGACCAGCCGCGAAGCCTGCTTCAATACCGTGCGCAACGTCACGGCCTGCCCCTACGCCGGGTTGAGCCGGTTCGAAGTTTTCGATGTGCGGCCCTGGGCGCGCCAGGTGGCCTATGCGTTTCTGCGCAGGAGCCTGACCGATTCCATGCCGCGCAAGTTCAAGATTGCGTTCGATGGCTGCACCAACAGCGACTGCACCATCGCGGCGATTCATGACGTGGGTCTGAAAGCCGTGATGCGCGATGGCGAGCGGGGTTTCCGCATCGTGGTGGGCGGCGGGCTGGGTCCGCTGCCGGTGGAAGCGCGGCTGCTCGATGAGTTTCTGCCGGTGGAGCGGGTGGTGAACCGGATCGAGGCGGTGCTGCGCGTCTTCAATCAATACGGCAACCGCAAGAACCGCAACATGGCGCGGCTGAAGTTCGTGATGCGCGAGCGCGGGTTTGAGTGGCTCAAGGAAGCGATCGACAAGGAATACGCGGACATTCTCGAAAACGGCGGGATTCCGACTCCCGAGCAGGTTCCGGAAGGGTTCGGCGCCTATACGACGAAGCCGCTGCCGCTCGGAACCGGCGCTCTGTTGCCGGTGGTGAACCGCGGCTCTTCGGGCGATCCGGAACTCGATCGATGGCTCGACTCAAACGTGGAAGAGCAGAAGCAGCCGGGTTACGCGATGGTCACGGTGCGGATCGATCAGGGCAACCTGACGAGCGCGCAGATGCGCGAACTGGCGAAGATCGCGCGGGAAGCGGGCGATGGCTGCCTGCGCGTCACGGTGGAACAGAATCTGGTGCTCGGGTTCGTGCAGCTGGCTTTCCTGCCGCGTCTGCATGCGGCGCTCAAAGCGATCGACCTCGGCACCCCGGGCGCGAAAGAACTGCAGGATGTGGTCACCTGCCCCGGCGCTTATTCGTGCAATCTGGCGCTGACGAAGTCGATGAACATGGGCTACGCGATGCATGAGCTGGGGCTCAGGTACAACGACGATCCCGATCTGCGCCATCTGCAGATCAACATCAGCGGCTGCCCGAATTCCTGCGGCCAGCACTGGACGGCCGAAATCGGCTTTTACGGCAACGCGCGCAAGATCGAAGTGAACGGCGAGAAGCGCGAAGTGCCGTTCTACCAGCTCCTGCTCGGCGGCGGGTATGACGAGACCGGCGTGATGCGTTTCGGCCTGCAGATCCAGAGCATGCCGGCGAAGCTGACGGGCGTGGCGCTCGAGCGGATTCTGGCGCACTACAAGGCCAACCGCCGCGAAGGCGAGACTTTCCGCAACTACGTGCTGCGGTTCAAGGTCGAGTTCTTCCGCACCATGCTGGGCGATCTGACGAAGCCCGTGACCGAAGACGAGGACGTCTACAAGGACTGGGGCGATACCGACAACTTCTCGCTGCAGCTCGGCCGCGGCGAGTGCGCGGCGTAGTCGCACACCCGTTGATATTCTGATGGGTTGCGAGTACTCATCAGCGTCACTGACAAAACCGGTGTGTCCGAATTCGCCCGCGGTCTCGCGGCTCTCGGCGCCGAACTGATTTCCACCGGCGGCACGGCCCGCCTCCTGCGCGATTCCGGAATTCCGGTGCGCGATGTGAGCGAGGTCACCGGATTTCCCGAAATGCTCGACGGGCGCGTGAAGACCATGCACCCGAAGATCACCGGCGCGATTCTCGCCGTGCGCGGCAACGCGGAGCATATGGCTTCGCTCAAAGAGCATGCGATCGAGCCGATCGACATGGTGGTGGTCAATCTCTACCAGTTCGAGAAGATTGCGGCAAAGGCCGATGCCACGCTCGAAGAGCTGATCGAAAACATCGATATCGGCGGGCCGACGATGATCCGGTCGGCGGCGAAGAACTGGCAGGATGTCGCGATCGTCACTTCGGCCGCGGATTATGAGCCGTTGCTCGATGAACTGAAATCGAAAGGGAGTCTCTCGCGCGAGACGAAGTGGGAGCTGGCGAAGAAGGCTTTCGCGACGACCGCGGCGTATGACCGTGCGATCACGGCGCGCCTCGCGAAAGTCGGGAAGGAGCCGGAGGTGCTGCCGGAGACGCTGGATATCCGCGTGCCCCGCAGGATCGCTCTGCGCTATGGCGCGAATCCGCATCAGCAGGCAGCGCTCTATGCGGCTGGTTCATCGGGGATCGCGGGCGCGGAGCAGCTCCATGGCAAGGAGCTTTCCTATAACAACCTGGTCGATCTCGATGCGTGCTGGCACCTCGTTTGCGAGTTTTCGGGTCCGGCGGCGGCGATCATCAAGCATACGAATCCCGCGGGATGCGCGGAGCAGGCGACCCTCGCCGAGGCTTACCGCAAGGCGCTCGAATGCGACCCGGTTTCGGCGTTTGGCGGCGTGATCGGGCTCAATCGCGAAGTGGATGAGGAGACTGCGAGCGAGATGGCGAAACTGTTCGTCGAGTGCATCGCGGCTCCGGCTTTTACGGCCGGCGCGCTCGAGATTCTCCGGGCGAAAAAGAATATCCGGCTGGTGAAGGTGACGAGCGTGGTCGATCCGCTGGTGGTGAAAAGCATCTCGGGCGGGTTCCTCGCGCAGACGGCGGACACCGCGACTTTCGATCGCGCCACGTGCAAAGTGGTGACGAAGCGCGCACCGACGGAAGAGGAATGGACGGCGCTCGGCTTCGCGTGGAAGGTCTGCAAGCACGTGAAATCGAACGCCATCGTCTACGCCCGCGCGGGGCAGACGGCCGCTGTGGGCGCGGGTCAGATGAGCCGCGTCGATTCCGTCAATATCGGCGCGATGAAGGCGCATCTGCCGTTGCAGGGTACGGTGGTCGCGTCAGACGCTTACTTCCCGTTCCCCGACGGGCTCGAGCAGGCGGTGAAGCATGGCGCGGTGGCATTCATTCAGCCAGGAGGCTCGGTGAATGACGAGAAGGTGATCGCGGCGGCGGATCAACTGGGCGTGGCGATGGTCTTCACTGGTGTCCGGCACTTCCGCCACTAGGGACGACGGTCGCTTTCTTCAACTGCGCGGCGGCCTTCGCCTTCGCAGCATCTGAAACCACAATCTGATTCTTCACCACGGTCGCGCCGCTCGATCTGGCGAGACGCGTGGCGACGCCTTTGTGCTGCATCACGTTCGTGCTGCCGGTGATCGTGGCGACGCCACCTTTCACCGAAACCGTGAAATGATCGGCGTTGATTTTCGATTTGGCGAATTTCTGCTGGATGATGTGTTCGATCTGGGCGTCGGGAGATGTGACGGTTTTCGCGGGCGCAGGTTTGGCCACCTGGGCTGCCTGGTTCCACCCCGCGCAGGCGACGGCGAGAACCAGTGCGCAAACAAGCTTTGGCACGCTTGTCCAGACCATAGCGCATCGCCCAGCCGCGGTTATATCCCCTTCACCGAAGTGGGGATAAAACTAGCGCGCGTACCTGCGGCTTCAGCCGCGGCTGGTGGGTTGCAAACGTCCGGCCGCGCCTGAAGAGTCTGTGTGAGAACTCCGGCTCACAGGTATTCGGCTGCGAGCGTGGTCCGGAAAATCCGGTACAGACAACCTTTTTCGCGTCGTCCCGGCTCGCACGCAGACGTTTTGTAACGCGAAAAAGGAGTCTGTCCCGGTTTTCCTCAGCGGCTACTTAGGAGCAAAGGCCCTTAGCACATCTAAACGTGATCGAGTTCACGCAGCCAGTCGGGGCGTTTCAAAACCTCGCGCGGCTTGGAGCCATCGGGCGGTCCGATAATCCCGTCGCGGTACATCATGTCGAGAATTCGCGCCGCGCGGCCATAGCCGAGACGCAGCCGGCGCTGCAGAGTCGATGTCGAAGCCTTGCCCATTTCGAGCACGACGCGCAGAGCTTCCTCGTACATCGGGTCCTGCTCGTCGGAAGAAACTTCGTCCATCTCGGCGTCGGCGTCATCGCCCGGAGGCGCGGCGAGGAAGGCGTGATCGTAATCCGGCCTGGCCTGCGCCTTCCAGAATTCGACAACGCCGTTGATTTCGCTCTCGGTGACGAACGCTCCGTGCACGCGCGTGAAGCGTGAAGAGCCCGGCGGCAGGAAGAGCATGTCGCCCTTGCCAAGCAGGTGTTCGGCGCCCATGCCGTCAAGAATCGTCCGGCTGTCGACGCGCGTGGCCACGCGGAAGCTGATGCGCGCGGGGAAGTTGGCTTTGATGATGCCGGTGATGACGTCGACCGACGGGCGCTGCGTGGCGAGCACGAGGTGCATGCCGACGGCGCGCGCCATCTGGGCGAGACGCGTGACCGACTCTTCCACGTTGCGGCCTTCGAGCATCATGAGGTCAGCGAGTTCGTCGATGAGGATGAGGATGTAGGGCAGCGGCTTCAGTTCTTCGGCGGGCGATTCTTCTTCCTCGGCGAAGAGGCTGCGCGGCTGTTCCTGCAGTTTGCGGACTTTCTTGTTGTACTGATCGATGTTGCGCGCGCCCTGTTCGGCGAGCAGACGCAGGCGGCGCTCCATTTCGATCACCGCGTTCTTCAGCGCGTTGGTGGCTTTCTTCGGGTCGGTGATGACGGGCGTGAGCAGGTGCGGAATGCCTTCGTACATGCCGAGCTCGACGCGCTTGGGATCGACCATGATCATGCGCACTTCATCGGGGGTCGATTTGTAGAGGATCGACATGATGAGCGAGTTGATCATGACGGATTTGCCCGAACCCGTGGAGCCGGCGATGAGCACGTGCGGCATGGCTTCGAGCGCCGCGACCTTGATGCGGCCGTTGATGTCCTTGCCCATCGAGATGGTGAGGAGCGAGTTCGACTGCTGGAACTCGTCGCTTTCGATCACGGCGCGCAGGCTGATGACTTCGCGCCGCACGTTCGGGACTTCGATCCCGATGGTCGGTTTGCCGGGGATGCGTTCGATGAGGATCGATTCCGCCTGCAGGCCGAGGCAGAGGTCTTCGGAAAGCGTGGTGATGCGGCTGTATTTGATGCCGGCTTCGGGTTTGAATTCGAACGTCGTGACCACCGGGCCGGGGTTGATCTGCACCACGGAACCGAAGACGTTGAACTCTTCGAACTTGGCTTTGATGGCGGCGGCGGTATTCTTCAGCTCCTGCTCGTCGAAGGCCGAACGGACGGGGATCTCATTGAGGAGATCGGTTGAGGGCAGCTTATAGATGGTCTTGTGATGCGGCGCGGGCTCGCGCTTCACGGGCTTGTTGAAGGGGAATTCGAGGACGTCGCGCGGAGGCGGGGGCTCGTCGGCGAGCTGGCAGATGGGGATTTCGTCGATGGCGGGCGGCGGTGCGGGCGCTTCTTCGACGGGCGGCGCAGCGGCAGCGGCCGGTTCTTCCCACGGAAGGTCCTCAGAGACGGGAGCCGGCTGCTTGCGGCGCGATTTGGGGGCAGCGGCGACGATCGTTTCAGCTTCGGGTAAAGTCGCGGTGGCTTCTTCGTAGCGCGCGGCCGCGGCGGCTTCGGCAGCCTGGCGCCTGCGTTCGGCTTTCTCAAAAGCGGCTTCGCGCCGGCGTTGCTTGAATTCGCGCCAGTGCGCGCCGATGCGGGCGAAGACGGCGAGGAAGGGTGCGAACCAGCGGGCCAGCTTCTCCAGCGTGAAGGTGGAGACGAGATAGACCGAAACGATCAGCGCCGTGGCGAGAAGCACGGCGGCGCCGGCGGGATTGAACGCCTGGCGGAGGAAACCGGCGAGAAGGTATCCGGCGGCGCCGCCGGGAAGGATGGTGTGGTCGAACAGGCGCCATTCGGGCAGAAGCGCCGAGGCGCCGCAGGCGGAAAGGATCAGGGTCGCGCTGCCGATGAGTTTGATGGTGGGGGCGGCGACAGCCTGGGAGCGGATCCATTTCCAGCCGAGGGCGAAGATCAGGATGGGGAGGATGAAAGCGGAAAGGCCGAAGGACTGGAGCAGGAGGTCGGCGGTCCAGGCGCCGAAGGGCCCGATGAGGTTGTGCGGGTGCGCGTTGCCGGCGGCGGTATCGAGCGATCCGTCCTGAGGATGGAACGAGACCATGCTCAGGAGCAGAAGAATGCCCGCGGCAAGCAACAGGAATCCCGTCACCTCGTTGAGGCGCTTTGATTGCGTGGGTGTAAAAAGCCTCATCCGGCTGGCGGACGGAAGAAGCAGGAGCTCTATTAGTATGGCAGATTACCGGCCCAAGGTGAAACGAGGCGGTTGGCCGCTCTCAGGTACAGGTATTTCGGTCCAGATAATCGATAATGGCTAATCAGTGAATTCTCCGTTCAGACTGATCCCGCCCGTGCTATTGCTCGTGTGTTCACTCAGTGCAAGCCAACCCAGGCTGACCCCGGCCGAAGCCCGCCGTTTGGCCGTGGCCGCGATGCCACGGGAGGCGGGCAATCGCGGAGTCACAATCGAACTGGATCGCGAACAGAGCGGCTGTGCGATCTATCATGCTTACGGGATGATGGGAGCGGCACCCAACCTTATGACCGCGACTCTGGGATGGTGGTCTGTCGATCTGCGGACTGGCGAGGTCTGGAGCGAACTGCAGTCTGAACGCGTGACGAGCCCGCAAATCGTGAAGCTAC
>DASPQQ010000244.1:0-8579 GCA_035624885.1 Bryobacteraceae bacterium
CGGGCTCGCGGAAGAAGTAGGTCTCGTTGGTGGTCATGGCTTCCACCACCTCGCGGCGCGCCGTGGTTCCCCCGGCGGCGCGCAGCAGCGCGCAGAGTTCATTGAGGTTGCGGAGGCCGTGCTGGCGCGCGACAGTGCCGAGCCGGACTTCGAGCAGATAGTCCTTATCGTGATCGAGCACGATGCCCGAACCTTCGTAAACGACCTGCTGGAGGTAGCGGTAGTTGTCGGGATGGAGGGCGGTCGAAGCCATGGCTACCGGGGACACGCGGCCTCCTGCGCGATGGCGGCGGGGATCTCGCCGAGCGGAAGAATCCGGTCGGGAAGGCCTGCTGCCGTGACCGCGCCTGGCATGCCCCAGACCACGGAACTGGCTTCATCCTGCGCGATGAGCCAGGCGCCGTGAGACTTCAGGACTTCCGCGCCGCGGCAGCCGTCGCGGCCCATGCCGGTCAGGATGACGGCGGTCACGGCGCCCCCGTAAACTTCGGCCATCGAGAGAAACAGCGCGTCGACTGCGGGGCGGCAGGAATTCAGTTGCGGGCCCTGATCGAGGCGGAGGCGTACGCCTTCGGGCTTGCGCTCGACGCGCATGTGAAAATCGCCGGGGGCGATGAAGATATGGCCGGGCTCGACGAGATCGCCATCGCGGGCTTCGTGGACACGCAGCGGGCAGGTGTGATCGAGGCGTTCGGCGAGCAGGCGCGTGAACATGGGCGGCATGTGCTGGACGATCAGGATGGGCAAGGGGAAATCGGCGGGGATTTGCGGCAGCAGTGCGGCGAGGGCCGTGGGACCTCCGGTGGAGACGCCGATCCCGACCACGGCCGCCGACGCGGCTGGCGGCAGCCTGACGGGTTTCCTCAGGTGACTGACCGGCAGCGGCGCCGATGCGGGCAGAGTGAAGAATTGTTTGATCTTCGGGATCAGATCTTCGCGCAGCCGATGCAGGGACTGATCGAGGCTGCCTTCGTTTGAGGCCTTGGTGACGTAATCGTCGGCGCCGAGCGCGAGGGCTTCGAAGGTGATATCGGCGCCGCGTTCGGTCATGGTGCTGAACATGACGACGCGCAGGTCGCGGAAATCGCGGCGGATGCGGCGCAGGGTTTCGAGGCCGTCCATTTCCGGCATTTCGACGTCGAGCGTGAGCACGTCCGGGTTGAGCTGCGGGATGCGCGCCAGCGCGATGGCGCCGTTGGAGGCTGTGCCGGCGATCTCGATGTCCCGGTCGTCCTCGAGCGCGTGCGTTACGAGCCGGCGGATGACGACGGAGTCATCGACGACGAGGACGCGGATGCGCTGGCCGGTGAGCCGCGTGCGGCGGAAAGCGGTCATGGCGTTTCTCCAGTCGGGACGCCGGCGATCTGCAGCTTGCCGAGGAGGATTTCCCGCGTGAACGGTTTCATCACGTACTCGTTGGCGCCGGCCGCGAGCGCGGTCGCGATCTGTTCCGCCACGGTTACGGTGGTCACCATGATGATGCGCATCGCATCGTAGCGGGGACTCGAGCGGAGACGTTCGAGAAGCTCGAGCCCGTTCATCCGGGGCATGTTCCAGTCGAGCAGAGCCAGTTCGAAAGGCTCGCCGGTGGCGAGGATGGCGAGGGCTTCGAGGCCATCGCCGGCTTCGGCGACTTCATAGTCCAGTTGGCGCAGGTGGCGGGTGAGGATCATTCGCACGGCGCGCGAATCATCGACGATCAGAGCTTTGGCGGACACGGCGTGGCCCTCAGAACCGGTATTTGCCGAGGGTCATCTGCAGGTTCGCCGCCATTCGGCTCAGCTCCTGCGATGCCTTCCAGGTTTCGCCGGCGCCCTGCGTGGTGTTCTTCGCGGCGGAGGCAACGCCCGCAATGTTGCCGGCGATGTCGCTGGAGCCCCGGGCGGCTTCCGTGATGTTGCGGCCGATCTCGTTGGTGGTGACCGTCTGCTCTTCGACGGCCGAGGCGATGTTGTTCGAAATATCGTTGATCTGGTTGATGATGGAACCGATTTCACCGATGGCCGAGACCGCGCCTCTGGTATCGCCCTGGATGGCTTCGATCTTGTGGCTGATCTCCTCGGTGGCGCGCGCGGTCTGCCTCGCCAGTTCCTTCACTTCGTTGGCGACGACCGCGAAACCCTTGCCGGCCTCGCCGGCGCGCGCCGCCTCGATGGTCGCGTTGAGCGCGAGGAGGTTGGTTTGCTGCGCGATGGAGGTGATGACCCGGATGACCTTGCCGATTTCGGTGCTCGATTCGCCGAGTTTGCCGATGGTGCCGTTGGTCGTGTGCGCGACGGCGACGGCGTTGCGGGCCACGCGCGCCGATTCATGGGCGTTCTTCGCGATCTCGCGGATGGAGGCCTGCATCTCTTCGGCCGCGGTGGCGACGGTGCCGACGTTCTGCGAGACCTGCTCGCTCGCCGCCGAAACCACGCCGGCCTGCGTGGCGGTTTCTTCCGCGTTGCCCGCCAGCTGATGACTCACGGCGGCGAGTTCCTCGGACGAGGTCGCAAGAGAGGAAGCGCTCTGCGCGAGGGCTCCGAGGAGTTCTTTCAGGCTGGCGCGCACCTGCTCGACGGTGTGGTTGATGGTGGCTTTTTTGCCGGGGAACTTTTCGAGCGGGGCGTCGAAATTGCCTCTGCCGAATTCCGCGATGCACGCCATGGCTTTGCGGTTGACGATGATGTGCTGGGCCACCATGTCGTTCACGCCCTGCGCCATCACGCGATAAGCGCCCTCGAACTGATCTTCCGGCATGACGAGGTCGATGTCGCCGGCGTTATGCCCTTCCGACATTTCGCGCATGGCGGCGAGGAACCCCTGAATGTTGCCTCTTACCTGTTCAATGGTGTCGTTGATATAGGCGCGCTTGCCGGGCAGGCGCTCGAGCGGCGCGTCGAAATTGCCTTTGCCGAATTCCGCGACGCAGGCCATGGCTCTGCGATCGGCGCTGATGGGGAGCTGCACGGCCTCGTTGAGACCCCGCGCCAGCTCGCGGTAGACGCCGCGGAACTGGTCTTCGGGAATCACGGCATCGATGTCTCCGGCGCGGTGCGCTTCGGCGAGGTGCTTCATCCCGGTGAGGAATGAGCCGAGAGCGCCGTTGGCGGCTTCGCGAATGAGCCCGATCTGTTCGCCTTTATCGCCCGGGGGACAGAGGTCGTTCAGTTTCATGCCGGTCGCTTCGATCATCGACTGGACGGTGTTGAGCAGGAAGGCTTCGCCGACCGCCTGCAGATCCAGATTGATTACGCGGTTGAAGGCGGCTTCGGCGCGGCGGATTTCTTCCGGATCCCGGAAATCGCGGCGCAGATATTCGCCGATCAGGCGGCGGTATTCGGAATAAGACCCGATGTACCACTTGAAGGGCAGATTGATGCGATCGTGCGTGACGGCGATGCGGAGGCGCTTCTCGATGTAGCGGCAGTCCCAGTTCACTCCGGCGCCGGCGCACAGCTCGATCAGATAACCCGTCTGGGCCTTTTCAAGACCTTCGCGCAGCGCGGAAAGGGAGATCCCTTTGGTGCGGGCGATGTTCTCGAAGAAGCGGCGGGTGGGTTCGAAGGCGAACTGAAAGTCGTAGAACTCGCGCGCGATGTCGGGGGCGACGGACTGCATCCAGGGCGCGAGCGAGGCCATGAGTTCCCGGTCGTCCTCATCGAGACGGATGAAGGCGCGGCGGGAGGCCATGCTGGCGTCGTCGATGCCGAAGGCGCGGACCAGGCTGTCCGTCTGATCCGGTTGAGGCCACTGTACGTGGACCGGGGGATGGCCGTTCGGCCTGCCGTTTTCGCGCGGTCGCTCAGCCACTGCGCTGCCTGCCGACCGCCGTGCGGCGGGGCGTCCGTTTGCTCTTGTGATCATTTTGCTGCTCCCTTTTTTGTTTGCTTCGAGTTCGTGTTTGTTTACCGGGCGCGTGTGGCTTCCACCGCAATCCCGGCTGCCTTGTCTGTGTCGAGGACGAGCATCAGCCGGTCCTTGAGCTGGAAAATCCCGCGGATCAGTTCCCTTGCGTGCGGGTTGAGATTTTCCGGCGCCGGTTCGAAAGCGGCCGCGTCGAGGTCGAGGACGTCGCCGATCTCGTCGACGAGCAGGCTCACAGGGCCGTCCTGGGTGCGGGCCACCACGTTCATCGGGTTTTCGCTTGCGTCAGGTGCGGGCGGCCCGAGGCGGCGCCGCATGTCGATGGCGGGCACGATCTCGCCGCGCAGATTGATCAGGCCGGCGATCACGTCCGGCGCCAGCGGAATGCGCGTCATGGTCTCGCGCCGCAGCACTTCCTGAACGTTCAGGACGTCGATCCCGAAGTACATGCCGGAGACGGTGAAGGTGGCAAAGCGGCTGGGCGCGGTCTGGTTGCTCATAGGTGGCCTGCTTCTTCCGGTTGCGCAGTGTGGTTTTCGATTGCGCCGGAAAGGCGGCGCAGGGATTCGACCATGGCGTCCCAATCGAACATCGCCTGGCAGTCGTCGAATTCGCCGCCGGACGATTGATGCGGGCTCTCCGCGCCGGTGGTCAAGGTCAGGGCAGGGAGGCGCTCGAGGCCATGGCGCCGGCGGATTTGTTCGACGAGCGAGGGCGCGCCCGCGGGCGGCAGCGTCTGCGCGGCAACGAGAAGATCCGGACGCTGATGCTCGGCGGCGCGCAGTGCTTCGGCGGCGTCGGCGCATTCGATGACGCGGTATCCGGCCATTTCGAGAGCGCCGCGCAGAAGGGCCCGGGAGAATTGCGAGTTTTCGGCGAGCAGGATGGTGCCGGGCTTTCCGCTGCGCGCGGCCGCGCCGTCGAACCGTTCGCCCGCGTGTGCGAGGACAGCGTGGAGGTCGAGGAAATCCGTCACGCGCCCGCCCACAACGGCGGAGCCAAGCAGCGCCGGGTGGGATGCTGGCTTACGGCAGGTGACGGCGCTTTCGGTGATATCGAGGATTTCGTCGACGAGAAGCCCGATGCTCTGTTCGCCGGCGCCGAAGACAATTACCGGGACGGGATCCTGCGTGACGGAAGTGTCCGGCACGCGCGAGTCCAGCATGCCGCCGAGCGAGATGAGGGGAAGGATGCGGCCGCGGTACTGTACGACCCGTCTTCCGCCCGCCTGCTCGATCGCCGAGGGAGCGAACTCTTCGAGCCTCGCGACGAGTGAGAGGGGAACGGCGATGCGCCCGAACGATGCAGCGCGGAAGAGCAGGAGGCGCCCGGCTTCCGAGACCGCTTCCTTCTTCTCTCCGGCGGCGCGCGCCGGCTCGCTGGCGCTGCGCACGAGACCCGCCGACTGGCCGATGCCGGCGACATCGAGGATCAGGGCGACACGGCCATCGCCCATGATGGTCGCGCCGGCATACATGGAAAGGCCTTTGAGATGGCGCGAGAGCGGCTTGACGACGATTTCCTGCGTGTCCTGAATGCCGTCGACGACCACGCCGAATTGCCTGCCGTCGGACTGCAGAACCACGATATGGATGACTTCATCGGAGCCGTCGCAGGCAAGGCCCAGCACTTCGTTGAGGCAGGCAATGGGAAGCAGAGTGCCGCGGCGCCGGTAAACCCGGGCGCCCTGAATCTGTTCGATCTGTCCGCGGCCGGCTTCGCCTTCGAGGCGGACGAGTTCGAGCAGGCTCGCCTGCGGGATCACGAAACGTTCGCCGCCGCTCGTCACGACCAGACCCGGAATGATGGCGAGCGTGAGCGGGATCTTCAGCCGGACGGTGGTTCCCTCGCCCAGCGTGCTCGCGAGGTCCACCTGGCCGCCGATCTTTTCGATGCTCGACTTGACGACGTCCATGCCGACGCCGCGGCCGGAGATGCTGGTGACCTGCTCGGCTGTGGAGAAGCCCGGCTTGAAGATGAAGTTGAGGATTTCCCGGTCGTTGTAGCCCGGTTCGACTTCGCGCCGCAGCAGCCCCTGCTGGAAGGCCTTCCTGCGAATCTTCGCGGGATCGATGCCGCCGCCGTCGTCGCTGATCTCGATGTTGACCTGGCCGCCTTCGTGCCAGGCGCGCAGCATCACGCGGCCCTGGGCTGGTTTGCGGGCTTTGACTCGTACTTCGGGAAGCTCGATGCCGTGGCCGCAGGCATTGCGCACGAGGTGGAGCATGGGGTCTTTGATGGCTTCGATGATGGTTCTGTCGAGTTCCGTGCCGGCGCCTTCCACCGCCACGGAGATCTGTTTGCCGAGAGCGTGGGCGATATCGCGGACGACGCGCGGCAGCTTGCTCCAGACCATCCCGATCGGCTGCATGCGCGTCTTCATGACGCCTTCCTGCAGTTCGGTGGTGATGAGGTTCAGGCGCTGCGAGGTTGCGCTCAGGGCGCTGTCATCGGCCGCGTTCTGGTATTGCAGGATCTGGTTGCGCGCGAGCACGAGCTCGCCGACCAGATTCATGAGCTTGTCGAGAAGCCCGACATCGACGCGGATGGCGGAATCGCAGACGGCGGACTGGCCTGGCTCCGCTGCCGCCGCGCCGGGCGCGGGTTCCGGTTTGGCCGGCGTGTTGGCCGCGGCGAACTGCAGGCGCTCGATCAGGTTGGCGAAGGAGTTCGCGCCTTCCTTGCCCGTGGTTTCGATCGAGCGGAGGATGGCGCGCGTGGCATCGATCACTTCGAGAATGAGCGAAATCAGATCGGGAGAAGCGTCTCTCCTGCCGGCGCGCAATTCGCTCAGGATGGTCTCGGCTTCGTGCGTGATCGCCTGCAGCGTGGTGTAGCCGAGGAAGCCGCAGGTGCCCTTGATGGTGTGGACAGAGCGGAAGATGCCGGCCAGCAGATCGGCGTCGCGGGGGCGCGCTTCGAGCTGCACGAGTTCGTTATCGAGGCGGGCGAGATGCTCCGCGCTCTCGATCAGGAACTCGCGTACCAGTTCCGGGTCTTCGTGAATCGATTCCTGTCCCGCCACGGTACCTGTCCCACAGGACTATCGGCAGTTCGGGCCAGGAACTTCGCAGGCAGGGAAGGGGAACGGCCGTTTTTCCCGGGTCAGATCTGGCAGATAATAGGTGCCATGCCGCAGTACAAACTCCAGGTGAATGGGTCCCAGGTCACGGTGGACTCCTGGGATCCGGATCAGCCACTTCTTTACATCCTGCGTAACGCGCTGTCGCTGCACGGGGCCAAATTCGGCTGCGGGCTCGCGCAGTGCGGCGCCTGCACGGTTCTTCTCGACGGCAAGGCGATTCGTTCCTGCGTGACGCCGGTCCGTCAGGCTGCCGGACGGTCGGTGACCACGCTGGAAGGATTGGGAACGCCCGAAAAGCCGGACGTGCTGCAGGCCGCGTTCATCGCCGAGCAGGCGGCGCAGTGCGGCTATTGCACGAACGGCATGATCATGTCGGCGAAGTCGCTGCTCGACAGCAATCCGCATCCCACGCTCGAGCAGGTGAAGCAGGGGCTGGCCGGCAATCTCTGCCGCTGCGGCACGCATACGCGGATTCTGAATGCGGTGATGCGGGTGGCGAATTCCGGGGAAAAGAAGGCATAGGAGAGAAATATGGAAACGGTGAACACACTCTCCCGCCGCGGGCTTTTCCGGGTAGCCGGCGGCGCGTTGTTTGTCCGCTTCGCGCTGGGCCAGAGCCAGACGAAATCGCTCGATGCGGCGCAGGTGGATAGTTTCATTGCCATCCATGCGGACGGCTCGGTGACTCTGTATACGAGCAAGGTCGATGTGGGAACCGGTCTGCTCACCGCGTACCGGCAGATTGCGGCGGAGGAACTGGATCTTCCGGCCGACCGGATTACTGTGGTGCAGGGCGATACCGCGCTGGTGCCCGATCACGGCGGGACGGGCGGAAGTACCGGTGTCCAGAGAGGCGGCGTGGATATCCGCCGGGCTGCGGCGACGGCGCGGAAGGCGCTGCTCGAGATGGCGGCGAAACAGCCGAACGGGCCGGTTTCGATTCTGGCGCTGGCTCCGCTGATTGGCGACAGGCAGCTCAATCTGAAGATCGACCCGAACGCGCCGCTGAAGGATCCATCGACGTACAAGGTGGTGGGGAAATCGCTTCCGCGCACGGACGTGCCGGGCAAGTGCACCGGCCGGCATACGTATCTGCAGGATTATTCGGTGCCCGACATGCTGCACGGCCGCGTGGTGCGGGCGCCGGCGATCGGCGCGCGATTGCTGAGCGTGGATGAAGCGTCGCTCGCCGGGATTCCCGATGTGCGGATTGTGCGGATCGAGAATTTTCTCGGCGTGGTGGCGAAAGACGAATGGGCCGCGGTGAAGGCTGCCCGTGCGCTCAAAACGAGCTGGAGCGAGTGGCGCGGTTTGCCGGGCCATGAAGCTCTGCCGGGCTTCGTGCGGCAGGGCCAGGTGGATCACGATACGAAGGTGGCGCTGCGGGGCGATGTGGATGGTTCGCTCGCTTCATCACCGAACGCGCTCGCTTCCACTTACTACTGGCCGTTTCAGAGCCATGCGTCGCTTGGGCCTTCGTGCGCAGTTGCGGATTATAGAGAAACCGGAACAACGACTATCTGGAGCTCGACGCAGGGTGTCTATGGCCTGCGCGGGAATCTGGGCCGCGTTTTCGGGATTCCTGTCGAGAAGCTGCGGGTGATTTACATGGATGGCTCGGGCTCTTACGGCACGAACGGGGCGGACG
>DASPQQ010000245.1:0-5464 GCA_035624885.1 Bryobacteraceae bacterium
CCGCGGCCGGGGTGTCATAGATGAACGCGACGGACCAGCCGGCGACGAGAAGATCGTTGGGGTAATACGACAGGCTGGCGGAAAGGATCTCCTGCATCTCGCCGTCGGAGAGAGCCCTGTTTTCGCCGCGGATGATCTGCGCGATCTGGCGCCCGTGCTGCGCGAGGAGTTCGGCGGCCGTGCCTTCGGGAAGCACCGTGATGATGACGTAGTCCTCATCGAGCCAGTCGCGATACGGATTGACCAGAGCGTCACTGGCCTGCTCGAGGCGGGACCGCAGCAATTCCATGGCGCGCTGCTCGAGCGACGTATCGGCGAGCAGCGCGACGGAGCGTTCGATCAGTTCGGGCCAGTCGAGTGAAAACTGCTGGTCGATTTCGAGACTCACCACGCCATAGTGGTAATACTTGGCGCGGGCTTCGAAATTGCCCACCGTCATCGGCTCCACGAGCGGAGGCCGCTCGAACCGCACATAATCCGGCGTGTTGCGGGGAAAAGCCGGGCCGCGGTCGAGCGCCATGATACCGAGCGCGTGGCCGAGCCGGTCGAGACGGATCTCGTCGGCAACGTCGAAGAGGACGATCTGGCGGATGGACCCGTTCACGGCTGGGTACATTCTAGCCCGCGAGGTCCGGCCGGGAGCGCCTCGCCTGTTCTGAGCCCTCCTGTATTCTGAAAAGGATGCACCCCGAGCCGGATGCCGGCGCAGGCAATCAGGAGCAGTCTCCGTGGCAGCGCGTGCAGAACGCCCGCCACCCGAAGCGCCCCCACACTCTCGACTACATTCAGCGCATTCTCACCGGCTTCCACGAGATCCACGGCGACCGGCTTTTCGCCGACGATCCGGCCATCGTCTGCGGCATGGGCCGGCTCGAGGGGCGGCACGTGCTGGTGGTGGGCGAGCAGAAGGGCCGGGACACGAAACAGCGGCTCTATCGCAATTTCGGCATGCCGCGTCCGGAGGGTTACCGCAAGGCGCTCCGCGCGATGCAACTGGCGGCGAAGTTCGGCCGGCCCGTCATCACCTTTCTCGATACACCCGGCGCTTATCCGGGGCTCGATGCCGAAGAGCGCGGCCAGGGCGAAGCCATCGCGCGCAATCTCCGCGAGATGGCGCGGCTCGAAGTGCCGGTGATCTGCGTCTGCATCGGCGAAGGCGGCTCGGGCGGCGCGCTCGCGCTCGGCGTGGGCAACCGCGTCTACATGCTCGAAAATGCGGTCTACAGCGTCATTTCGCCCGAGAGCTGCGCGGCCATCATCTGGCGCGATGCGGCCAAAGCGGATCAGGCCGCCGCGGCGCTGCGCATGACCGCGGAAGACCTGCTGCGGCTCAAGCTGATCGACGGCATCATCCCCGAACCGCCCGGCGGCGCGCATGAGAATTACGACGAGGCAGCGCGGCTGCTCAAAGAGCATCTCGTTTTCGCGCTCGACGAAACGGCGGGCCTCACGCCGGAACAGGCGGTAAAAGAGCGCTATGAGAAGTTCCGGCTGATGGGAAACTTCTTCGAGGCGGCGGTCTAGATGGCGAAACCCAGACGCAAATGGCCGGTGATCGCGGGCGTCGCGTTCTTCCTCGCCTTCCTCGCGGCCATGGCTTATTCGACCTTCGGCAACCGCGGCTATCGCTGCGAAGTCTGCATGACGTTCAACGGCCAGACCGTATGCAGAAACGGCGCCGGAGCCACGCAGGAAGCGGCCGAGCGCGTGGCGCGCGACAGCGCCTGCACGGACCTCACGCATGGCATGACGGAGCTGGTCCGCTGCCAGTCGAGTGAGGGCAAGGTTACCTGGAAATAATTACTTCGAAACAGCCGCGTGCTGTTCGATGTGGCCGCCGAACTGCTTGCGCATCGCCGAGAGCATCTTTTCCGCGAACGTGTGTTCCTGGCGCGAGCGGAAGCGCACGTAAAGCGCGGCCGTGAGCACGTCGGCCGGAACCGATTCCTCGATGGCGGCCTGAATCGTCCAGCGGCCTTCGCCCGAATCCTGCACGAAGCCGGTGAACTGCGCAAGCGCGGGATCTTCCGCCAGCGCGATGGCCGTGAGATCGAGCAGCCAGGACGCGACCACGCTGCCCCGGCGCCAGAGTTCGGCGATTTCGCCCAGATCCAGGTTGTAGCGCTCCGCTTCGGGCAGATCCTTCGACCGGGCGTTCTTCATGATGTCGAAGCCTTCGCCATAAGCCTGCATCAGCCCGTACTCGATGCCGTTGTGCACCATCTTGACGAAGTGTCCGGCGCCGTTCGGCCCGCAATGCAGATAGCCTTCGTGAGCCGTGCGGCCCGCGGTGGCGCGGCCCGGGCTGGAGGGAATTCCGCTCATGCCGGGCGCAAGGGTTTTGAAGATCGGCTCGAGATGCGCGAACACTTCCTTGTCCGCGCCAATCATCAGGCAGTAGCCGCGATCGAGTCCCCAGACGCCGCCGCTCGTGCCCACGTCGGCGTAATGAATGCCCTTCGCCTTCAGGGCCGCGGCGCGCCGCACGTCGTCCTTGAAGTAGGAATTGCCGCCGTCAATGAGAATGTCGCCCGCTTCGAACAGCGCGGCGAGCTTGTTGACCATCGATTCGGTCGCGTCGCCGGCCGGGACCATGAGCCAGGCGACGCGCGGTTTTTCAAGCTGCGCGACGAATTTCCCCAGATCCGTGGCGCCCTTCATGCCTTCTTTTTCGAACTCGGCCACGCGCGCCGCATCCAGGTCGAAGGCAACGATCTGGTGGCCGCCGCGCGCGAGGCGGCGCGACATGTTGCCGCCCATTTTTCCCAATCCGACCATTCCCAGTTGCATCGATTGAGCTTCTCCCTGAATCTCCTGAAGTTATGAACTTCCATTGTGAGTGGGCGGTTGGGAGAATGCAATGAAGGGAAGCCAAATCCATTGAACGTTAAGAGACTTGTCATATTCCGGCTGGCCGTGTGCGCATTTCCGGCGGCAGCACTCGCCCAGGTTCCACCTCCGCCGCAGCCGGTTCCCAACGGGCCGCCCGCGGTCCTGCGCGAGCGGCCCCAGGCGATTTACACGGGCAGTATCCCGCAGGGGCAGCCGGGCGCGCCCATCGATCTCAGCCTGCGCGAAGCGATTCGCCGCGGCCTGCAGTTCAACCTCGGTGTCCTGACCAACAGGGATCTGGCGGACTCGGCGCGCATCGAACGCCGCCAGGCGCTGAGCACTCTGCTTCCCAATGTTTCGGCCGGCGCCGTGCAGACCTCGCAGCAGATCGATCTCGTCGCATTCGGCCTGTCGGTCCCCGGCTTTCCCGCCATCGTGGGCCCGTTCGGTTATGAAAACCTGCGCGCTTACGTGCAGCAGACCGTTTACGACCGCCCTTCGCGAATGAATCTGAAGTCGCTCGATGAGAGCCGCAAGGCAGCGGAGTTCACGGCAGACGATGCGCGCAATCTGGTGGTGCAGGCAGTGAGCAACGCTTATCTCGCCATCATCACGGAAGCGGCGCGCGCCCAGGCGATTCAGGCGGAAGTCGATCTCGCGCAGGCGCTCTACGACCGCGCGGTGGACCAGAAAAATGCCGGCACGGTGCCGGGAATCGATGTGCTGCGGGCGAATGTGCAGCTCAAAGTCGAGCAGCAGCAGCTCGTGGCGCAGAAAAATCAGGTGGAGAAGGCGAAGCTGACGCTGGCGCGAGCCATCGGACTGCCGGGCGGGCAGTCGTTCAACGTGACCGACACGCTGCCTTACGCGCCCCTCGAAACCGCACTCGATTCGCTTCTCCAGCAGGCACACCAGCATCGCAACGATATGCGCGCCGCCGAGGCCAACGTGCGGGCGGCGGAACTCGCCGTCGAATCGGCGAAGGCGGAGCATTACTGGCCGCAGGTGGTGGTCGAGGGCGATTACGGCGATATCGGCAAAACGCTCTTCACCAGTTCGCACGGCACCTATTCCGTGCTGGCCGGAGTGCGCGTCCCCATCTACGCCGGCGGACGCGCCAAGGCCGATACCGATCAGGCGGAGATCACGCTGCGCACCATGAAAAACGCGCTCGACGACCTGCGCGGGCGCGTCGATTATGAGGTTCGCAACGCCGTGCTCGATCTCGAGTCGGCCGCGCAGCAGGTGACGGTGGCGAGGGACAATGTGGATCTCGCCAACCAGACGCTGCTGCAGGCGCGCGACCGCTTCAGCGCAGGCGTGACCGACAACATCGAAGTGGTGCAGGCGCAGCAACTGCTCGCCCAGGCAAACGAGAACTACATCGGCAGCCTGAATGCGCACAATGCGGCGAAGATCGCGCTGGCTGCGGCGCTGGGCATCGCGGAAGATGGCGTGCCCCAGTATCTGGGACTCAAATAGATCGGGCCTTCAGTAAGATCAGAGAATGTTCGTCAAGGTTGCGACTCTCGATCAGGTACCGCCGGGCGCCCTCATGGAAGTGGAGTACGATGGTGAGCTTTACGCCCTCTGCAACGTCGGCGGGCAGATCCGCGCGCTGTGCGGCGAATGCCCGCACGAAGGCGGACCGCTCGGCCAGGGCACGCTCGAAGGCCCGCTCATCACCTGCCCCTGGCACTGCTGGCAGTTCGATTCCGCAACCGGCTACTGCATCTTCGGCGAAGAGGTCGGGATCCCGACCTACGAAGTCAGAATCGAAGGCAAAGACGTGCTGGTGGATCTGCCGGCAGACGAACCGGTGAATGCCTGAACTCCCGGAAGTTGAGACCGTCGTCCGGACGCTGCGTCCCGCGCTCGTGGGACGGCGCATTCTGAACGCGGAGTTCCGGCAACTGCGCGTGCTGATCGGCGATCCCATTGAAACCGTGCAGGCGCTGGCCGGGCGCAAGGTCAAAAGCATCGAGCGGCATGGAAAGTTCATTGCCATCCGGCTCGATCGCGGTTTTCTGGTGGTTCATCTGGGGATGACCGGAAAGCTGCTGATCGATGCCTCGCCGGCCAAATGGACGCACGCTATCTTCACGCTCGACAGCGGCACGCTGCAGTACGACGATCCCCGGCAGTTCGGCCGCATCGAGTTCGGTCTCGAATTGCCCGAACGCGTGCAGGCGCTGGGCCCGGAACCGCTCGAAGTCCCGTTCGAGGATTTCGCGGCGGAGATCAAACGGCGGCATTCCCCGATCAAAGCCGTGCTGCTCAATCAGGCAGTCGTGCGCGGGGTGGGAAACATCTATGCGGATGAGGCGCTGTTCCGCGCCGGCGTCGCGCCGAAACGGATCGCCGCTTCGCTGAAACACGACCGCGTGAAAAAGATCTACGACGCGATGCGGGAAGTGCTGACCGAAGCGATCGCCAGCCGCGGATCTTCGGTTTCAAATTATGTCGATGCCGAAGGCCGCAAGGGCAGCTTCCAGCAGGCGCATCGCGTTTACCAGCGGACCGGCGAGCCGTGCGTGCAGTGCGGCACGAAGATCAAACGAATCGTCGTCGCGCAGCGCGGCACACATTACTGCCCGAAGTGCCAGAAGTAGCTGTACACGCGGCTTCAGAG
>DASPQQ010000246.1:0-14217 GCA_035624885.1 Bryobacteraceae bacterium
AACTGCGCCGAATGGGCCTGTCTGCAGTTCGGCTGCGCTCTCGCCGGCGTGATTCTCGTCAACGTCAACCCGGCCTACCGCACCCACGATCTCGCCTTCGTCCTGAAGAAGTCGCGCATGAAGGCGCTTTTTCTGCGCAGCAAAGACACGCGCTCCAACTACCGCGAGATCCTCGAGCAGGCCGCCGCGGGCCAGAAGCTCGAATTGCGGGAAGCGATCTTTCTCGAATCCGACTGGAAAGGGTTTCTCAAGGAGCGGGACGGCGTCGTGGTTCGCATCGATCCCTCCGATGCAGCCAACATCCAGTACACATCCGGCACGACCGGCCAACCCAAGGGCGTGCTCCTCAGCCACATCAACACACTCAACAACGGCGTCCACATCGCGCAGTACATGAAGATGACCGAAGAAGACCGCGTCTGCGTCCCCGTCCCGCTCTTCCACTGCTTCGGCTGCGTGGCGGGAACCACGGCGGGCGCGGTGAGCGGCGCGACGGTCGTTCTGCCCGCCGCCACCTTCGATCCGAAGTCGACCATGGAAGCAATCGACGCCGAGCGCTGCACCGTCATCTACGGCGTACCCGCCATGTTCATCGCGGAACTGCAGCACCCCGAATTCCACCACTACCGCTTCGAGAGCCTGCGCACCGGCATCATGGCCGGCGCACCCTGTCCCATCGAGATCATGCGCCGCGTCGTCAGCGAAATGCACTGCCCGGACATGGTAGTGGCTTACGGGCAGACGGAAGCGTCGCCGGTCATCACCATGTCCCGCACCGACGATACGCTCGAAAACCGCTGCACCACAGTCGGCTCCGCGATTCCGGAAGTAGAAGTGCGCATCGCCACGCCCGACGGCGAAACGGTCGAAGCCGGCCATCAGGGCGAGCTGCAGACGCGCGGTTATCTCGTGATGAAAGGCTACGACGACGAGCCCGAAGCCACCGCGCAGGCCATCGACGAAGAAGGCTGGCTGCACACCGGCGATCTCGCCGTCATGCGTGAAGACGGTTACTTCCGCATCACCGGCCGCGCCAAAGACATGATCATCCGCGGCGGCGAGAATGTATACCCGCGCGAAGTCGAGGAGTTCCTCTACACGCATCCGGCAGTTGCGGAAGTGCAGGTGGTCGGGCTGCCGGATGATCGCCTCGGTGAAGTCGTCTGCGCCTGGATCCGCCTCAAGGCGGGCGAAACGGCCGACGACGAAGGCATCCGCGCCTTCTGCAACGGCCGTCTGGCGCATTACAAGGTGCCGCAGTACATCCGTTTCGTCGACTCCTACCCGATGACGCTCAGCGGCAAAGTCCAGAAGTTCAGAATCCGCGAGATCGAAATCGAAGAGCGCGGGCTCTGGGACGCCGAACGCACCCAGACGGCGTAATCTGGCGAATTTTGAATTTTGGGGACAGGCTACACTGGCACTTTTTTTGGTTTTCAAAAAGGCTGCCAGTCTCTTGTAAATGGCCTCACTCGCTGCACTCGCAGCGCACCGGCCACCCAGGGACTGACACCTTTTCCGCGCCAGACAAATCCCTCGAAATCAGGGAGTTGGACGTCGCGGAACAGGCTGTCTGTCCCTCCAGCCGCACGCTTCGATCAAAGAAGTCATGGTCGTCCAGGCTGTCTCAACAACCCAACGCGGCCAGCGCCGCGCCGCAGCGCCCATTTTCATGCCCCTGCGCGACGATGAATGCGTCATCCCGCTGAACCGTCCCCGTTTCTCACGCACCGCGTAATCTAGAATTCACATTAGAGGCATCGAGTTGGCGCGCGGAAGATTTCTCAGGCTGTTCATCGGCAACATGGCGTCGGGCAAGACGCGGCATCTGCTCACCGAGATCGATACCCTGCGCCGCTATGGCAACAAGCGCATCGCCGTCTTCAAGCCGCGCACCGATACGCGCAGCGGCCTCAACCGCATCACAAGCCGCAAGGGCGATGAGGATGTGGCGGAAGAGATTTCGGCTGCCGAGCCGACGGAACTCTGGCCCATCCTGCGCGCCAGAGAATCCGCCGCCGGATGCCGCTTCGAAGTCATCGCCTTCGACGAAGTGCAGTTCTTCGGCCGCGATTCCGGCTTCTTCCAGCTCGTCAAGTACCTGCTCGACGACGGCTATGACGTGATCGCCTCCGGGCTCGCCTTCGATTTCCGCGGCGAACCGTTCGGCTCAACCGCCGATCTCGCCATGCTCGCCGAAGACCGCTGCATGTGGATGACCTCCTACTGCACCAAATGCGGGCAGCGCGCCGCTTATCCGCAGCGCATGATCAACGGCCAGCCCCCCCACTACAACAGCCCGCAGATCCAGGTGGGCGGCGACGAAACCTACGAGCCGCGCTGCGACGAACACTTCGTGCTTCCCGGCCGCCCGCTGCCAGGCTACGATGAAGCATCTCCGCAGGGCCGGATTTTCGCGGAGAAGATATACACGGCGAATGGCAAAGTTTAGCTTCAGATCGCACCCGCTGCTCACGGCCGTGGGCGTTGTCGCGGTGGGCGCGCTCATCCTCTGGCGCCTCGAGCCCATCCTGATGCACGTGGCCGCGAAGGCCATTGTGGAATCGGAGAAGCCAGCCCAGGGAGTCGAGATCAGCCGCCACATGCAGGCGCCGGATTTCGCGCTGCGCGATTCCGACGGCAAACTGGTTCACCTCTCCGACTTCCGCGGCAAGGTCGTGCTCCTCAACTTCTGGGCCACCTGGTGCGGACCCTGCAAATACGAAATCCCCTGGTTCATCGAGTTCCAGAATCGCTACAAGGGGGATGGGTTCACGATCGTCGGTGTTTCCATGGACGACAATGGCTGGGCTGCCATCCGGCCGTATATGGCCGCGGCGCGCATGAACTACCCGGTGCTGCTGGGCAACGAGAAGGTCAGCCAGGCCTACGGCGGAATCGAAGCGCTGCCCACCAGCCTCGTGCTCGACCGCGACGGCAAAATCCAGTACCTGCACGCGGGTCTGGCGGGCAAGGATGAATACCGGGAAGAGATTCTCTCGCTGCTGAGGGGAAAGAATCAGGACACGGTGGCCGGCAGAATATCCGGCTCGCCGGCGCGCACGAACTGATACCGCTCCATCGTCACGGCAATCTCGTAAAGCTTGTCCTCGCCGTGGCCGTTCGGGTGTCCATGCTGGGCCGGCTGCTGGCTGCGCGTCACTTTGCCGAGGCAGCGGATGCGCACCGGCGGGGTGCTGCCCGAAAGAGTAATCAGATACTCAATCCGGTCGCCGACTTCGATGGGATTGGGCGACAGGAAACACACGCCGCCCGAGCTGATGTCCCGGGTCTGTTCGATGAGGTCCACTCGCTGATCGCCCAGCTGCACGATGTGCAGCGGCAGTTGCAGCTTGTATCTTTGTGTGCGCCGTTGTTCCAATGTTTCACTCCACTTTAATGTTTGGAGCCTTCTAAATCAACTGGCAGGGTACCGGAGCCAGCCTCCCCGGCGATGACGATCCGGCAGGAATCGCAACGGGTCATTTCCCGTGCACCCGCAATTGCGCCGGCACACCGCATGCCACTGCTAATCTATTGATTCCAGGAGCAAAATTCTCTGCCTGAAGTTTCCAGACCGCGCTGCTGGTGGTGCGGCAGCGATCCGCTTTACGTCGCGTACCACGACAAAGAGTGGGGTGTCCCAGTACTGAAGGACCAGAAATTGTTTGAACTCCTGGTACTCGAAGGTTTTCAGGCCGGTTTGAGCTGGATCACAATTCTGCGAAAGCGCGAAAATTTTCGTAAAGCTTTCCACAATTTCGACCCTGCAATCATGGCGCAATTCCAATCCCCCGATTTCGCCCGCCTGATGCACGACCCAGGAATTGTACGCAACCGGCTGAAGCTCGAGAGCGCGGCGCTCAACGCAAAGGCTTACCTGAAGCTGCGCGAGGAAGCCGGCTCGTTCAGCCGGTTCCTCTGGAGTTTCACCGGCGGCGTGACCCTCCGCGATCCCAAAGGCATGACCCGCGAGCGCGTGCGCGCCACCTCTCCCGAATCGGACGCCATGTCGAAGGAACTCCTTCGGCGCGGCTTCAAGTTCGCCGGTTCCACCATCTGCTACGCCTTCATGCAGGCAAGCGGCATGGTGGACGATCACATCGAAGGCTGCTGGAAGTACCAGCCGCGTTGATCAACGCCCGGGCGCGGCGCTCTTCACGACCGGCCGGTGCCCGACGAGATACCGGACAACCCGATGCGCGCCACCTTCCTCATGCGGCCAGTTCAGCACAGCCCGCGATTTTTGCGCCAGCCTCGCCGAGTATGAAATAATCAGAATATATCCGTAAGCAGAAGGCTCGGCGTTGCGCAACGCACGCCCGCGGACGGCGACAGTCCGCTGAGTTTCCTGTTCCGTGGTTCTTTATTTAATTGACCGACCGTGCCGTCCAGTGAGGCTTCATCGTGGCTAAACGTTTTCGTGGCCAGCATCAGCAGATAACTCCCCCGCCAAAACCCTACGTCCCCACGCGCAGCGCCCATAAACCGCCGTTTTACAATGAGATCGAAGCAGTCAGCCGGCTGCCGTACGATTCTCCGGAGTGGGCCGTGTTCGTGCGCGACGTGGTCCAGATGCCGGAGACCATGACGCCCGCGGTGCAGGAAGCCATCCGCCAGCAACGCTGGAAGATCGCGCCCAATCCGCTGGCTTCCATCCGCACCGCCGCCCATCAGGAAGCTCGCAAGATGGGGCTGTAGCAGGCTGCTGAAAAACATTGGGACAGACCAAACTGGCACCTTTTTCGCCTCAGAAGTTTGCTGAAAATACGTGATTTGGCATGGCGAAAAAGGCTGCCCAGTTCTGTCTGTCCCAATGTTTTTCCGGTTTTTCAGCAGCCTGTTAGAGCCCGCTACGCCTTCGGAAAAGCCGGATCGGCCTTGATCTCCTCGATCTGCGCCGCATGACGCGAGCCATGCAGGCTCAAAAAGATCAGCCACTGATACAGATCCAGATCGCCGAAAACGAAGTGCGGGATGACATGTCCGCGCAGGTCGGCTTCGGTCACCGTCACGAATTCCACGGTCCGGCTCCGCGCGGCGCGAACCGCCTCGATCGCCTCGATCGTGACCGTGAACCCTCCGCTCGGCCGCGCCTGTTCCGGAGCCACGACCCGCCGCGTGCGGTTCGCGACATGCTTCCACAGGATCGCGTCGAGGCGCGCCGGATCGGGCCGTTCCGTACGCGTCGAAGGCTCCTCGATTCTCTTGCCGATCGCCCGCATCAGCGCGTTCTCGACCCTGACCACGTGCTCCACGACTTCCCCGATCGACCGGCGGTCCGGCGCGCCGCGGAAAGCGAGTTGTTCCGGCGTAAGGTCCTCGAGCAGCCGCAGCAGATGCGCTTCGCTCGCGGCCAGTTGATCGAGCACCGGTCTTCGTTCGCCTGGCTGCACTGAGTTCCCGCCTCCTCGTTATGATTTCGGAAAAGCCGGATCAGCCAGAATCTCCTCGATCTGCGCCGCATGACGCGAGCCATGCAGGCTGAGGACGATGAGCCACTGGTAGAGATCCAGTTCCCCGAACGCGATGTGCGGGATCACGTGGCCGCGCAGATCGGCATCGGTGATGGAAACGAATTCCAGCGTGCGGGCGCGCGTTCCGCGCAGCTGCTCAACCGCCTCGACCACCACCAGAAACTTCCCGGCCGGATGCACCGGCTCCGGCGCCTCGAGCCGTGTCTCCCGATTGGTGACGCCCAGCCACAGGGCCTGATCTTTTTCGGTCGGATCGGGCCGCTCGGTCCGCGTGGAAGGCTGAGCCGTCATCTTCCCGATCGCCCGCAGGATCCGCTGCTCGACGGCAATCACGTGTTCGATAATCTCGCCGATCGACCATCTGCCCGGCGCGGTTCGAAACTGCAGCTGCTCGGGAGAAAGTCCATCGATCAGCCGCAGCAAATGCAATTCGCTCGCGGCAAACTGCTCCAGTACCTGCTGGCGTTCATCGGGTCGCATTTGACGAGTCTACGCCATAGATGCCGGCAACGAGCGAAGCGATTCCTTCCGGCACCAGATGCCGCCACGGCTCGCCCGCGGCGATGCGGCGCCGGACCTCGCTCGAAGAGACGTCGTCATGCGCCGGAAACGGCAGCGTGACGATCCGGCCGCGGTGCCGCGCCTCGGGCGCATACTCTCCTTCCCGCGCCGCCACCAGCAGGGGATGGGCGGCGATCAGCTTTTCGAAGGCATCCGGCGCATCCGGACCGTAATCCCAGCCGGCGATGCGTTCCGCCGCGTCGCGCCCGAGAACCAGCGCGATTTCCGTGCCGGGCGCGAAGAACTCACGCGCCTCGCGCGCGATATCGGCGTAGAGCCCGCCCTCGGAGACGGCCGCGGAAAATCCTTCCGCCGCCCGGGCCAGAAGCTCGATCATGCGCCGCCGGTCTTCGAAGCGCGCGCCTTCCCACGTCTTGTGCGGCATGGCCCGCGGCAGAATCCAGACCACCTCGTCGGCCCACGAGCGGGCTGCCCGGGCGATCGCCGCGTGGGCAATGGTGGGTGGATTCCAGGAACCTGGAAACAGTGCAACGCGCGCGGGCTTCGCCGCGTCACGATACAGGAATTCGAGCGCCATCGATAGCGTTCCCCAGCTCCAGATACCTTTGTATTACAGGTTTTTCCGTCCGGCTGGGTTAGAGTGAAGATACAAGGATATGTTCAGCTGGATTTGCCCGCAATGCGGCCACGACGTGCCGCCTTCGAAAACTGAGTGCCCGTATTGCGCGGAACGCGCCCAGCAGGCAGCCGCCGCCGGATATCCTCCGCAGCCGCAACCGCCCGCCCAGGCCGTTCCCCCTCAACCATACGCTCCCGTGCCGCAGGCTCCGCCCACATGGCAGCCGCCCGCGCCGCCGCCTCCGCCTCCGCCGCCCGCACCACCCGTGCAGGCCTATCCGCCTCCGCCGCAGCCTTACCCGCCGCAGCCCTATCCCCCGCAGTACGCCGCGCCGCCCCAGCCCTACCCGCCGCAGCCGCCGGCTGCGCAGCAGACCATGACCTGGCCTCCGCCGCAGAAGAAAGCTCCGCCGAGCTGGATGGTCGGCGGCGGTGTCGCTCTCGCGCTGCTGCTCGTCTTCGGCGGCATCTATTACTTCATGTCGCGCGGCGACACCACGTCGGCCAGCGCGGCGCCCAGGACCGCCGCAGCCTCGCCGGACGGGAAGACAGCCGCCAATCCGTTGCAGAAATCGATCGAAGTGACGGGCCTGCGCTTCACCACCGAGAACCAGAAGCCGATGGTCCGCTTTGTCGTCGTCAACCACTCGAGCGTCCCCATATCCGATCTGTCGGGAACGGTCAATCTGCTCGCCGGCACCTCGCGTTCGGATGAGGATCAGATCGGCTCGTTCAACCTGAACGTCGACGTGCTCGAAGCCAACGGCTCGAGGGAAATGAGCGCCCCGCTGAAGACGAAGCTCAAAGCCTACGAAATGCCGGACTGGCAGAACGCCTCGGCCGAAGTCCAGATCACGTCGCCAGCGCCATAGACGGGCTCGGGCAGAGTCTGCACAACCTCGAAATCCGCTGATTCAGGGAGAATCGGCAGCTGCCGTTTGGATTTTCCCGCCCAGCTCAAAATCCGTGAGCCTCTGAACCGCGCAAGCTCTCGCGCCGGCGATACGCCGCCTGGTCCGGCATCCCGCCGAGCGCGCGATCAGTTCAGTTTCGCCTGGCCAAACCCGCACGCGGTGAGCAAAGCCCTCCTCACCTCGTGTCGTGCCACCTGTTTTCCGGGAGGAGGCATATTATCTGCCCGAGCCTGTCTCGCTGAGCGAGAGAGATGTGGTCGAAGTTCAGCGCGCACTCTGCCGGCATTCCGCCGTCCTCGTGCAATATGACCTCTGTTTCGAGGCCGCGAACCGTGCGTGTTGCCGGAAGCACGACGATCTCGCTCAGGGCATTGACCACTTCGTCACGAGTCAACACCAGCACCGGCCGCCGCTTGTCCGGAGGCCGGAAGGTGTACCAGCGGATTTCGCCGCGCTTCAACTGAACTGTTCCCAGCCTTCCGCTTCCCAGGCAAGCAGATCCTCATCGGACCTGAATTCGTCAGGTCTGGGGGGCATGGCGGCATAGGCCGAAGAGTCCGACTCTTTTTCCGCGGTGAGCAGGCGCACCAGGCGGGCTCGTTCCGCAGAGGTTAACGAGGCGACGAGCGGTAGAATGTCATCCGCGGTCAGCACCCTTGGCATGATCTGATTCTAACAGCGGAAACGGGCAGCCACGTTTCCGGCCAGGTGTTTTCGCATCCTGGAGATTTCAGCCGCGGCTGCCTCGTCCGGCCTTGAATCGCCTCAACCGGAAATTCGCTTCCCTTTCCCGTTCGCCGATGTACTCGACGATGGTTCGGATATCCGTTCGCAGCCTCGGCAGGATCCTTTCCTCGAGCACCCTGGTGGTGCGTGTCACGCGTGTGATCTCCTGGCCAAGCATCCTGACCTTGCTCTCGAATTGAGCGATCTCGAGCATCGTCCCCACGATTGATTCGAACAGGTGGATCGACTCCTCGAGGTGCGGCGAGGTCAGGGTGTAACCATAGTTACGCTCCGCGGGCGAGCGCACGAACGGCCCGTGGATGGTGAGATCGCGGTAACGAACCCCGAGCGCGTTGCGCTCTTCCACCGTGACCCCGACCTCGCGCGCAGCCGTCGCCGCAAGCGATTCGATCGCCGCCGTTCCCTCGTGCCCTTCGCTGAGATGCATTTCGGCGCAAGCCTGGCCATAATCCGACCGGATCGCGTCCCGGGACCGGACGAAGGGCCGCACCGAGTCGAGGAAGCTCCGGATCAGGGCGCGCCGTCTCGCCTTGAGAATCGCCACGCTGTTGACCACGGAATCAGCCTTCTGCTTCAACTGCAACAGGTCGGTGCGCGTTGGATGGATCATGGCGTCAGCAGCCCGAATCTCCTGAGGAGCCCGCGGCTCAGGTCGAGGGTTTCGCCGATCGCGCGGCGCACCGTGCCCTGATGCACGATTTCGCGCTCGAAGGCATCGGCGAAATCGAGCATCTTCCGGTCGGCATCGCTCATGCCCTCGCGGCCCACGATGGCCTCGAGGCGGCGCAGATCCCGGCCCGTCGCGTAGTGCATATAGAGAGCGTTCGCGATGGCGCGGTGATCTTCGCTGGTGCGGCCCGCGCCGATGCCCCGCTGCATGAGCCGCGACAGGCTCGGCAGAACGTCCACCGGAGGGAAGATGCCTCGCTGGTGCAGCTCCCGGGTCAGCACGATCTGACCCTCCGTGATGTAACCGGTCAGGTCAGGGATCGGATGGGTGATATCGTCCTCCGGCATGGTTACGATCGGCAGCAGAGTAACCGATCCCGGTGTGCCCTTGATGCGGCCCGCGCGCTCGTAGAGCGAGGCGAGATCGGAATACATGTAGCCCGGATAGCCGCGCCTGCCGGGCAGTTCCTCCCGGGCCGCGGACACCTCTCGCAGGGCGTCGCAATAGTTGGTCATGTCCGTGACGAGCACCAGCACGTCGCGCCCGTGCTCGAACGCCAGGTACTCCGCGACCGTGAGCCCGAAGCGCGGCGCAAGCAGCCGCTCGACGACCGGATCGCTGGCGAGATTGATGAAGGCCACCGAGTCGCCCCGCATCCGTTCGAGCACCTGCCGGTAGAACGCGTGCTCGTGATAGGTGAGCCCCAGCGCCACGAATACCACGACGGAGCCGGCACCCTCGCCAGAGGCATCGGCGGCCCCGGCGCGAGCGTGCTCGAGTATGTCGGCCGCGATTTCACGCGAAGGAAGTCCCGCGCAGGAAAAAATCGGCAGCTTCTGCCCTTTGACCAGCGTATTGAGGCCGTCGATGGCCGAGACCCCGGTCTCGATCAGATCCTGAGGACGGAGCCGGGCCACGGGATTAAGCGGCAATCCCGACACCGGCGCCCATCGGTCGGGCAGGAACATCGGCCGCCCGTCGATCGGACGGAAGGAGCCGTCGAACGCCCGGTTGAGCACGGCAGGCGACAGAGGGGCCTGCTTGATCGCATCCGTGAAATCGACCCGCGTATGCTCGGCATCGAGGCCGCGGCTCTCGCCGATCACCTGAATCAGCACGACGTCGCCCTCGATCTTGAGCACCTCGCCTTCGGCTTCGTGGCCGTCGGGAAAGGTGATTCGAACCACTTCGCTCATTCGCGCCTCGACCACCCGGTCGAGGAACAGCAGCGGTCCCTGGATGCTCAGGATGGTCGAGTAACTGTGCCTGCCGAGCCGCATGGTTCCCGCTCAGTTGCCCTCCCTCAGAATGTTGTCGAGGAGCTCACCCCTCCCGAGCCGCTCGCTCGCGGCGGCGTGGCGCTCGAGAATCCCGCGAATCCGCTCGAGCGTCGCCTGCGGCGGGGAGAACGCATCCTCCGTGTAGGCATTCTGCATCAGGAAGTTCCGGCGGATCTCCTCCGTCGTTTTCATGAGCAGACGATCCGCGTCCTGCAGGCCCTCGGTGCCGACGATCTCCACGACCTCGCGCAAACTCGCCTCTCTCTGCAGGAACGTGCGGGTCTGCTGGCGGAGCGTGCTCCACTCGCCGGAGACGCGCTCTTCGAAATGGGCGCTCACGTCCCGCTCGTAGAGCGAGAAGCTTTGAAACCAGTTGATCGCCGGAAAATGGCGCCGGTGCGCGAGATCGGTGTCGAGCATGAAGAACGATCCCGTGGTCCTCAGGCAGGCCTGCGTAACCGGTTCGGTGAAGTCCCCGCCCGGAGGCGAGACCGACAGGATCATGGTCAGCGAGCCCGTCCTCCCGTCGAGCGTCTCGACGGTGCCGGCGCGCGCGAAGAAGCCGGCGATTCGCGAGGAAAGATAGGTCGGATAGCCTTCCTCACCCGGCATCTCCTCGAGGGCGGAGGAAATCTCCCGCAGCGCCTCGGCCCAGCGCGACAGACTGTCGGCGAGCAACAGCACGTTGTATCCGAGGTCGCGGTAGTACTCGGCCATCGTAACGGCGGTGTAGATCGACGCCTCGCGCGCGGCTACCGGCATATTGGACGTGTTTACGGCCACGATGGTGCGGCTCATCAGCGGCTGCCTGGTCCACGGGTCCGCGAGGTGCGTGAAGTCATCGAGCATCTCCGCCATCTCGTTGCCGCGCTCTCCGCAGCCGACGTAGACCACGATGTCGGCCTGCGCAAACTTGGCGATGGTCTGCTCCAGTATCGTCTTGCCGGTGCCAAAGCCCCCGGGGAAGATGGCGCTTCCGCCACGCGCCAGCGGAAACAGGAAATCGATCGAGCGCTGCCCGGTCACCAGCGGTTCGAACTGAGTCAGCTTCCGGCGATATGGCCGGGGCAGACGCACCGGCCAGTCGTGAAACGCGTGGATCTGACGGCCATCGCTCAGCGAGACCACGGGCGACTGCGGGTCGAGTTCACCCTCGCGAATCCCTTCGATGACTCCCGCCTGGTCCGCCAGCACGTGGTGCCGGATCGGCCCCTCCTCCACGTACCCGACAGCCTCGCCGATCCGGATGCTGTCGCCCGCCTTCTTCGTGGCGGCGAAATGCAGCGCTCGTGCGTTCCACGAACGGGAGCTTTCCCGGCCGGCCTGAATGAACGGTCCATGCTCCGCGTACAGGGACTCAAGCGGCCGCTGCAGACCATCAAACATCTGGCCGAGGAGGCCGGGGCCGAGCCTCACCGTAAGCTGCGTGCCCGTGGCGGCCGCGGGCTCACCCACGCTCAGCCCGCGCGTGCTCTCGTAGACCTGCACGATTGCGCGGCCCTTTTCAAGCCTGACGACTTCGCCCATCATGCGCGCGTGCCCCACCGTCACGCGCTCGTAGAGCTTCAGTCCGGCCAGCTCCACGCTGACCGTCGGGCCCGAAATGCCGATTATGCGTCCATTCACGGCGTCAACCTGACCTGGTAGCCGATGGTTCTGCGGATCAAACGTAGCACATAGTCCTCCTCGGGCCGTTGCGGCTTGCCCGGCGCGGGCAGCACCACCACGAGCCCCGGCCAGCGGCGTTCGATGTCCTCGATTCTCCGTTGCGCGGGTCCGGAGACAAGCCGTTCATCGATGATGATGACGCCCGTCGCGGGATCCGCCATGAGCGCGGGCAAGGTGGCGTCCAGCTCCTGGGGTGTGCGGACCAGCTGCCTGACGCCGGCCAGCGCAAAGCCGTACGCGGCATCCGGTGGCGTGATGGTAACGATCTTCTTCACGCGATGAGCTCCCGCTCGAGAGCAGCCTCGCCCAGATCGGGGGCGTGGCAGAGCACGGCGAGGTTCCGGGCGTGCACGTAAATGCGCCAGATGTAATCGAGGACCAGGCCCGCGTCATCCCTGTCGCGTCCGATCTGACGCAGCCGCCCGGTGAGGCTCGTGAGCAGCACGGTCTCGAGCGCGCCTTCGCTTGCCGCCGCGGGCAGGGCTTTGAGGGCCGTCGCCTCTTTCGCCAGCTCCTCCCACGAGCTGAGTTTCCTGCCTGCCAGCAATTGCGCGAGACGGGACAGCTCGAACGTGCCGCCCTCGATGAAGGCGCCGGCATCGTCAACGCCCCAGCGCAGCTGCTTGTAGAGGATCATCACGTTGCGCAGGTCGATGAACGCGCGGAGGAACTGGCGGATGAGCGGATCCAGCTGTGCCGCGGCAGTGTGCGCGAGGTAGCCGCGCATGAGGCTGTCCTCGAAGCCCCGCAGGCCATGGTTGGCGTATGCGGCAGCGGCCTCGCGAAGACCGGGCAATGCCCCTGCCGTGGTCTCAACGAGGCGGGCGATGCTCGAGCGGACATCCGGCTGGCCGCGCAGCGCCTGCCGCAGGGAATCGGCCAGCAGGGTGTGGGTCAGCAGCGTGTCGATCTCGCTCAGGCGGCCCGCCTCCCGGTTGCGCAGGCACAGCACGATGGTCTTGAGTTCCAGCAGCACGAACACGGGCGCAAAGCATGCCCGCAGCGCGCGGTTCATCTGGCCGTAGAGCCATTCGATCTCGTTGAGGAGCGCTTCCCAGATACGCTCGTCCGAGGCGCCGGGAGCAAGACCGTGCGCCCGCGCAGCCTTCCAGTCCGCAATGAGCGCGGCCCGCCGTCCCCTGATCCGCGTGATCAGGTAATCGTTCGGGAAGCCGGACGAGTCAGTCTCGCGCAGGAGATTCATGGCCGGAAGCCTCCCGAAGAATCGCAGCCATCAGACCCGAAAGCAGCTCGGGCCAGGCCGTCTCGAGGCGCGCCTCGAGAGTATTGTTCACGCGAATGCGGCCACCCTCCGCCTCCGTCTCCATGCCGCCGCTGATCCGCGTGTCGCATTCCACCTGCGCCTGAGGAAGGAGCTGCCGGGCGAAGGTTTCATCGGCGGGATTGACCCTTACTTTCTGCCACTCGAGAGCGGGGAGTTCGGCTGCGAGCGCGCGGAACAGCTTCTCCGGGTTCTGCGCCCGCGCGTTGGGAAGCTCGGCGCGCGCGAGGCCATGGAGCCGTTCTGCCAGCTCGATTCCGGCGCTCATGCGAATGTCCCGCGCCTCGCGGTCCACCGCGGCGGTTGCCGCCTGCTCCATTCGCTTGGCCGCCGCGGCCACTTGCTGCGCAGCCGCCAGCCGTTCGGCATCGATCTTGCGGGCCGCTTCGAGACGCAGTTTATCCGCCTCGGCCCTCGCGCGGCTCCAAAGGGTGGCCGTGTCCTCTGCGGCCTCCTGCTGCAGCGTCTGGATCAGCCCCTCCCGGCTCACAACCTACCTCCCGAGGAGGATCATCGCCGCGATCACGAAACCCAGGATCACGATGGTTTCCGGAATCGCCAGCATGATGATGACGGTTGCGGTCAGTTCGGGTTTCTCGGCGAGTGCGCCGGCGCCGGAGGCGCCGATGCGCGACTGAACCCAGGCCGTGGCGATCGCGCTGATGCCCAGGGTCAGCGCTGCGGCGAAGGCGAGCAGAATTTTGTCAAGACCCATGATCGTTTGCATTGGTGTTTCTCCTTGATTTTGTTTTCAGCCTGTCTTGAGCGGTTTGAAGTCTTTGCCGCCGGGCTCCATGAACTTGCTGAAGAACTCAACGTACTGGAGCCGCAGGGCATGGACGGTCGGGGCGAATACCCCGAGCAGGATGTTGAACGCATGCAGCACGATCGCCACCGCGACACCGGTCCAGACACTGCCCGCGGCGCCCGCCAGCCGGTTGGCGATGGAAGCGAGCAGCACCGATGCGAGGCCCACCGCCATGAGACGCACGTACGACACGATGTTGCCGAAATACCGGAGCAGCTCGAAGGGCGCAAG
>DASPQQ010000247.1:0-2752 GCA_035624885.1 Bryobacteraceae bacterium
CCGAACGCCGGTGAATTCGGACACTTCGGAGTCTCCGGCATCATGCGGGCCGCGGGCGTCATCTTCTTCGCCTATATCGGCTTCGACGCCGTCTCGACCGCCGCGCAGGAAACGAAAAATCCGCAGCGCAACATGCCCATCGGCATCATCGGCTCGCTGCTCGTCTGCACGCTCCTCTACGTCAGCTTCTCGTATGTCCTCAGCGGCGTTGTCAACTACAAAAACATGAGCGACACCGCCATCTACGAAGCCCTCCACGCCATGGGCTATGACTGGCTCGGCACCGGCGTCGTCATCGGCATCCTCGCCGGCTACACTTCGGTGATCCTCGTCATGCTCCTCGGCCAGAGCCGCGTCTTCTACTCGATGTCACGCGACGGCCTGCTGCCGAAACTCTTCTCCGACGTTCACCCCAGGTTCAGAACACCGTGGCGCTGCAACCTCGTCTTCATGGTCTTCGTCAGCCTGTTCTCCGGCTTCGTGCCGCTCTCGAATCTGGGCGACATGACCAGCATCGGCACGCTCCTCGCCTTCGTGCTCGTCTGCGGCGGCGTCATGGTGATGCGCAGAACACACCCCGACCATCCCCGCCCGTACAAGACTCCGCTGGTGCCCGTCGTTCCCATCCTCGGCATCGTCGTCTGTTTCGCCATGATGGCCTCGCTCGATGAGATGACCTGGATCCGTCTCGTCACCTGGCTCGTGATCGGTCTCGTCATCTACTTCTCCTGGAGCCGCTATCACAGCAAACTGGTCACCGAGCCCGAGCCGGATCACGTGACGAAATAAGGTACGCTCGATAGCAGTGTCCCAGGTCCTGACCACCACCCATCTCCCCGGCATCGAGAAAGTCGGCAGCGGCAAAGTCCGCGACGTTTATCGCGTCGGCGACGATCTGCTCATCATCGCCACCGACCGCATTTCCGCCTTCGACTGCATCCTTCCGCAGGGCATCCCCGGCAAGGGCCGCATCCTGACCCAGATGTCGCTCTTCTGGTTCGACTTTCTCCGCGGCACCGTGCCGAACCACCTCATCACCGCGAGCGTCGGCTCTTACCCTTCGGTCCTGCACCCGTTCCGCGATCAGCTCGAAGGCCGCTCCATGCTGGTGCGCCGCTGCCGCATGGAACCCATCGAATGCGTCGCCCGCGGCTACGTCTCGGGCTCCGGCTGGAAGGACTACAAGCGCACCGGCGCCATCTGCGGCATCCCGCTGCCCCCGGGCCTCCGCGAAAGCGACAAACTCCCCGAGCCCATCTTCACTCCGGCCACCAAAGCCGAAACCGGCCACGATGAAAACATCTCCTTCGACGAAGCCGCGAGGATCATCGGCCGCCAGACCGCCGCGCTGCTGCGCGATCTCACGCTGAACATTTACACCAAAGCTTCCGAATGGGCCCTCCAGTGCGGCATCATCCTCGCCGACACCAAGTTCGAATTCGGCTGGAGCCTGACCGGCGAAAACGCGGGCCAGCTCCTTCTCGGCGACGAAGTCCTCACTCCCGACTCCTCCCGCTTCTGGCCGGCCGATGAATACGCACCCGGCGGCCCGCAGAAGTCCTTCGACAAGCAGTTCGTGCGCGACTATCTCGAAACGCTCGCGTGGAACAAACAGCCGCCGGCGCCCGATCTTCCGGCCGAGGTCATCGAGAAGACCGCCAGCAAGTATCACGACGCCTACCGCCGGCTCACGGGCCGGAGCCTCTGATCCCGTGAGCTTCAACTGGCTCGACTGGGTTCTGATCGCCATCCTGCTTTACTTCACCGTCACCAGCGCCATGCGCGGTTTCACGCGCGACATCATCGGGCTCGCCGCTTCGGTCTTCGCGCTCATCCTCGCCATGTGGTTCTATGGCTCGGCCGGCTACTATGTCGGGCGCTGGGTCGCATCCGAACGCACTGCCAGCCTCATCGGCTTCATCGCCATCGTCTTCGGCGTGCTGCTCGCAGGCCGTCTCCTCGCCTGGATCATCAACCGCTTCCTGCGCACCGTCGGGCTCTCGTTCTTCGACCGCTTCCTCGGCGCGCTCTTCGGTCTCGTGAAAGGCTTCATCGTCAGCGTCGCGCTTCTCACCGCGTACATGGCATTTGGTCCTGTTTTCGACAAAACGGCCGGGAACCAGTCTGGTGCTGCGCAGTCCCCGGTGCTACACTCCGAAATTGCGCCCTGGTTGCTCGAAGCCTCGCGGGTTCTCGTCGCGATGGCGCCGATGGAGCTCAAGTCCAGCTTCCGGAAACAGTACGATGGTGCCAGGTCGCTGCTGAAAAAAGATCACTTCTAATCGGGATTCACGGTGAAGGAAAGTTTCGACGCTCTTTTGACCCATTTGATGGCGACTGGTTTTTTCCTCGAGCAGGCTGTCGAGGTTCTCGAGAAAGGCATGATTGAGCGCGCGCTGCAGGCGACCGGCGCCAATCAGTCCGAAGCAGCCAAGATGCTGGGCATCCACCGCAACACCCTGCAGCGCAAGATGGTGCAGTACAGGATCGATGGCAAGCGTCCGCGCCGCAAGCCCGCCGCGCGCGCCCAGGCCGCCGTCGTGCGGACCAAAGCTCATCCGGCGAAATCCCCGCGCCGCCGCGTGTCCTGACCCGTGTCGCTCCTGATCTTCGATCTGGACGGAACTCTCATCGATTCCCGTCTCGATCTCGTGCACGCCACCAACAGCACGCGCGCGCACTTGGGTCTCGGCCCCATCGAGCCCGAACTCATCTACTCTTACGTCGGCGATGGCGCGCCCGTGCTCGTGCG